>DASSBQ010000234.1:0-5017 GCA_035698625.1 Nitrospiraceae bacterium | reverse complement strand
GGCTAACTTATGTTCCTGGAAGTAATCGTAGAGTTGCCGATAAGTGACCCCCGGTTCGACCAGGGCGTAGCAGAGATCTCCGTCCACTTCCAGGATGCGGTTCATGCGATGGAGATCAAGCACTACCTGCCCCCGTTCGGCAGGGCCGGCCGAGCCGTAGCCCAGGTTTTTGCCCGTTGAAATGGTCCAAATTGGGATTTTGTGTTTATTGCACACGCCGACGATCTTCTGAATCTGCTCCACGGTCGTCGCCAGAATTGCGGCGGACGGCGTATGGTTTTCCTCGGACACCGGCATCATGACTTTGGCATAGGGGGCCAGTTGTGTGGCCTCTGTGAGCACGTTGCGATCGCCCAAGATCTGCCGGAATTCCTTGACGGCAGCATCAAACGTCTGTTCGGAGACACCCTTCGGCAAGGCGATATATTTGCTGGCCATTCTCCCTCCATGACAGGATGTTGAAAGTCCGCGATGAGACTATCCCGCTCGATATGAGCGGCCGCTGTGTGTTAGACGTCAATGACGAATGAGACGAATCGTTCAGCCGGCTTTGTCCGCTTTGCATCGCTCGACTGATGCACGAACGCGCGGCTCATACAGGATTCTTGCACAGCGCCGATGCCTAAAGCCGAAGCCGCCACGGCGTAGCCGACGGACTCCAACCAACTCCGGGATTGCCAGGTGAGGGGTTCACTGACCCGCACCTGTGGTGGGATCGGAACCCATCCATCACTGGTCTCCAGACCAAGCTGTCGGCACCCGTCCGGGAGAGAGAGTCCCGAACAATGCATATGGATCACTTCCGGCTCCTCAGACCGATAGGAGGAAAATCCCGGTGCAGTCCAACTCGTGAGACCGCCTTGCTCCTCCGGCGGTTCCTGGAGGAAATGTTCCGTGATAGAGAACCTGTCCACTGTTTGAATGAAGTGCGAGGCCAGTAGACCTCCGGCGCTATGAGCAGGCGAGGTGGCAGCCAAATCATGTCGAAGGAGAAAGGCTCCGTCGGTCAAACACGCATGCGTGCCCATCGACAACAGCCTCCCGCCAGCCGCCCGCGTCAGTTCAAGAAAGATCACCGCACCGGCGTCATCCGTGACCGCGACCCATCTTATCCCCCGAGTCCGCTCCAGGAACCTAGCGATCTTGTCGGTGCCGGCGAGCAGCTCGTCTTTCAGTTTCACGATGTGCAGGTCTTCGGATACAAGGGCGGCGCAGGCCGCTCGCGCACCGCGTGCAAAGGCTTCATCCGCGGGACTGCCGCCCAAGAACAGCCCGTACCCACCGGCCTTGCGAACCGGCGACTCCGCGAAGGTCCAGGGTGGAGTACCCAAGGCCAGGAGAGCTCCGCCTGCCAACATGCCTTTCATCAAACTCCGGCGATCAACCTCCATGGAAGGAATCCTCCTTACTTGTTGTCCGCGGACTTCGATATGTACTCAGCCAACTGCTCCAGGGATGCGTCATCGATTTCGCTGGCACGGAAGGCCGGCATGGCGCGCATGCCGTTTCGCACGATTATGCGAATGTATAAGGGATCGTGACCTCGGCCTCGAATGGCGGGACCTACCGACGTCTCATGACACAAGGCGCACACTTTCGCATAGATTTCCGGTCCATCTTTCCAGGCAAAGCTCGGTGCAGGGGCTTCCTTCGGAGCCGCCCATGTCAGATTTGTTACAAACCCGACCGCGAGTCCTGCTGTCAGGATCAGCGCCGCATTGACGCTTACCGGCATTATGCGCTTCATACCGCCTCCTCTCGTGACGCTGTCGCTCACTCTCTCAACGTCTTCACATAGACGAATACGTCTTGAATCTCGCTGTCTGAGAGATAGCCCTTCCAACCTTCCATGGCCGTGGGAGGACGACCGTTCCGGATCGTCTCAAGCAATTGCACATCGGTCTTCTTCCTGCTGACCACGCTGGTGAAATCGGCAGCCGGCGGATTTGTGACCCGGCCGAATTGTCCATCGCCTCTTCCCTGCGCGCCGTGGCAAGGGAGACAATGTTTCTCGTAGACGACCCTTCCTTGTTGCGCGTCTCCATCAACCGCATGCGCGACTCTCCCGGCCATCGTGGTCAGACTCAAAAAGAAAGACGCAGAACAGAAGAGGGACAATGAGGACCATCTTCTCTGCGAAGGACAACGGACTGTGCGTCACGTATCAGGTTCTTATCTTCTTGAATGTCCTTGCCCAATCCGCGAGCGCTTCCAGCAGTTCTCGGATCTTTTGGGCCGTCTTGTCATGTTTCAAATTACCTTGCTCATCGAACTTCTCATCCGCATTGGCGATCATTACTTCCGGCTGGTTCAATGGATACATATTGAGAAAGACGAACATCTGGCGCAGATGATATTGCGCCCGGCCTGTTCCCAGCATTCCAATCGAGGCGCCCATGATGCCGACCGGTTTCCCGTTCCATGCGTTGTCGCCGTATGGACGCGAGGCCCAGTCGATCGCATTCTTCAACACGCCGGGAACCGAGTAGTTGTATTCCGGCGTCGCGATCAGGATCGCATCGGCCGCCTTCACGGCAGCCTTGAACTGCCGCACGGGCGCAGGTGGATCTTTCTCATGATCCTCATTGAAGGGCGGGAGGCCGCTCAAATCGAACGTCTCCAGCGCGATGTCCGCAGGAACCAGTTTCACCGCAGCCCGGAGAGCCGATCGGTTATAGGACTGTTTTCGCAGACTTCCGGCAAAGCCGAGTATGTTCACTTCATCAGCCATCATGTTTCTCCATATGTACTGAGCAATGCGTCACGGCCCAATGTCTTTTGGGCCCCGTTGTCCGCTACTTTCTGAGTGTCAACACATACGCCAGTACGTCTTGGATCTCCGTTTCATTGAGCTGCTTTTTCCAGGCCACCATGGATGTCTTCGGCACACCGTCCTCGATGATCTTTTGCAACTCGTCCGGGGACTTCTTCTTGCTTTCGGGGCTCGAGAAATTCCCGGCGGGCGGCTTCAACACCTTCCCGACCGGCCCGTCGCCTTTGCCTTCCGGCCCATGACACGAGACGCACTTGGATTGGAAGATGGGTTTCCCTTTGGCGGCATCCCCGCCGGCCGCCGACACGAACTGCGTCATCGAAGACCACGACCATGCTGCAACCAAAGCAGCCAACACCACCGTCGATCGATACACCGTTGTCATCGTCTCCTCCTCGTTATGATGTGAGCGGTTTACATTGGGTCTCTGACTTCCACCCTCAATAGGAACTCCAATACCGGATCGCGTAATAAATGCCCCAGACAATCAGCCCGAACGCGACGAGCTTCAGCCAGATTGGGATGTGGCCGCTCCGTTCGCGGATTCCGGACGGTTCATAGCGGTAGACATCCGGCTCGCCGGCTGCTCCCGTCGATGGCTTCCCGGACATGGTCTGATCGACTGGGCGGGGGTCTTGTGTCATCGACGGCCTCAGTGCTCCTGCGTTGCCATGCCGGACATAGCCGTGTGGTGAGGATCACCGGCGGTCATCGGTTTGTCGGCGTCCGCGTGATTCGACATGGCGGCCCATATTCTCTCTCGCGCGATCGTCCGGTCATGCTCCTGAAGACCGGATGCGATGAGTTCCGCCTCGTGGGCCGCGACCCGCAGGGATTGAACGTAATGCACCAGATCCCACGTTTCTTCCGGTGTCAGACTATCGAACGGAGGCATCGGTGTTGCGCCGATACCGGCGATGATCGTTCGAAAGAGCTGAGCGCCGTCATGTCCCAACTTCACGCCGCCAGGCGCGCCGGCCGGGAGCGACAGATGGGCAGGCGTGATGGGATCGCCCCAGTCATCCACCAGCATGCCGGGTTGGCTCAATGCGCCATCGGCTCGGCCCTGTTCACCATGACAGAGCGCGCAGTTGCTTTGAAACAATGTATCGCCTTTCTTAATCGACGCAGGCGTCACCGGCGGCTCCGCAGGAACGGCAATGGATTCTCCCGCCGGTTCCTTTGCCCACCGATCGGAGAAAGTTTTGAGGAACTGGATGACGGCCCACCGTTGGCGATCGGAGATTTCATGCATGGGGGGCATCGAGGTACCCCAGAGGCCGTGCGTAATCGTGAGGTAGAGGTCCGCGTCGGTCGGCAAGGAATCCTTCCCTCCGGTGGATCGGAATTTGAAGTGTCCTGTCGTGAAATCGCGCGGCTTCGGATTGAGGAACTGCGCCGACGGGCCTTTGCCGTCGCCCTTCGTGCCGTGACAGCCAGCACAGCGTCGTTCGTACACGCCTTTGCCGACGGACAGAAGTTCTTCGCGCGCGTCGGCAGACTTGGGGAGTGACGTCGCGCTGGAAATCCCAACCGCGTTCGACCCGGCTCGCCAGTCCCCGATGGAAGTTCCCAGCCGTTGCAGATAGGCGACGAGGGCTTTCCCGTCTTCAGTCAGTTGCGGCGGGGCGTTTTCCTGAGTCTGCTCGAACAGCCAAGGGAAGCGCGGCATGATCGAATCCAGCACCACGTCCTGCGGGTTCCAGAGGTGCGCGATGTGCCAGTCGTCGCCATATTTTCTTCCCACGCGCGTCAAGTCCGGGCCGATGCGCCGCGTGCTGAACATATGAGGACGGTCATACGCGGATTCACCCACCTGTGACACGGGACCCCACCGCAGCGTTTCGCCGGTCACCGGCCGGATGTATTGTGAATGGCACTGCCAGCAGCCGTCTTGGATGTAGACTTGCCGGCCATGCTGTTCGAGCGGCGAATAATCGTTCACTTGGATGGGTAGGCCGGTCACGGCATCAGTGACCACTGTGGTGCGCGTTGCCGCTTGAAGCCAGGGCAAGGCGCCGAGGAGGAAAAAGGAACCGACGAAGAAGATGACACCGGCCACGATGCCGACCGTCGAGGGATTCTCCAACCAATTCGTGCTCGGCGGCATAGAGAGCGGTTGGGTCAGCTTCGGCAACGGTTCACGGTCCTCGCTTTGAACCGGCTCTCCCTCGCGCGCAGTCTTATAGAAATTGTACGCCATGAAACCGAGCGCGACATCCATGATGGTGCCGACAATGGTTC
>DASSBQ010000233.1:0-7958 GCA_035698625.1 Nitrospiraceae bacterium | reverse complement strand
AAGGGGACGGGTTGGCCTTTGCACGGGCGTTGGCGAATGCGCTTCACGCACGCGTGAAAGTGCACGAGCGGTTTGGAACGGCGGTCGTGCTGCTGCCCGATGGATTCAAATTGGACGTCGCCACAGCCAGGACGGAATATTACGAGTATCCGACCGCATTGCCGACCGTGGAGCACAGTTCCATCAAGAAGGATCTGTATCGGCGCGATTTCACCATTAATACGCTGGCTATTCGCCTCAATGATCGTGGCTTTGGAGAATTGATCGATTTCTACGGCGGCCAGCGCGATCTCAAGGAAGGGATCATCCGGGTCTTGCACAGTCTAAGCTTGATCGAAGATCCGACGCGGGTGTTTCGCGCGATTCGGTTTGAACATCGCTTTGGATTCTCGATGGGCAAAGAAACGCTGGCCCTGATCAAAGGGGCGGTGAAAATGGACTTGTTCCATCGGCTTTCCGGCCATCGTCTCATGGAAGAAGTGCGGCTCTTATTGTCGGAGCGCCGGCCGCGAGCGGCCGTGGCCCGCCTCGCCGAATTGGGGTTGCTGCGATTCATCCACCCCAAGCTGGCTTGGTCCGGCCGGTTGGATCACGTGCTTCAGGGCATCGAAGAGGCAATGGATTGGTACAGGCTGCTCTTTCTTGATCGAAAGATTGAGCCCTGGCTGCCGTATTTCATGGCGCTGATGCATGCGCTGCCCGATCGCGCGGTGGTGGAGACGTTGAAGCGTTTTCCCTTCAGCGAAACCGAATCCGAACGCGTCAAAGCCGCCCGTTTCCGGATCAAGGGAACGGTCCGGCTGTTGAGCAAGCGGCCGGCCCCGCGTCCCGCCGATACGTTTCGGATCCTGACCGACTGGGCGGATGAACCCCTCATTTACCTGATGGGAATGACGAAGTCCGAATCGATCAAGCGGCAGGTGTCCGCCTTCCTCACCACCTATCGGCAGGTGAAGCCGTCGCTCACGGGAGCAGATCTCACGGCAATGGGATTAAAACCCGGCCCGCAATACAAGAGGATTTTGTCCCAACTGTTGGATGCGCGCTTGAACGGTGAAATTACCAGCGATGCGGAAGAGCGGGAATTGGCTCTGCGGCTTGCCAAAGGAGCACGATCGAATTAGAGGGAAGCCAGGCGCGCATCCGACTCGATCTTGCCGAATAAATCGTTCAGTGCCGCCTGCACTGCCCTGTTGATCGGAGGTCGGTCGTCCTCCTGCGAGCCGCGAGACACAGGACCAATCGCCTTACCCAATCCAGAATAGTGCGTCATGGTTCGGCCGCTCTGCGGATCCGACAAGACGGCATCCGTCCGGGCCACATAGGTATGGTTGAACTTGAATTCGAGCCCCGAATCGATATAGATGAAGACGCGCAGGGTCAGCGCAACGTCGGCCTTTTCCTCATCGTTCACTCGGCGGAACGTTTGCCGGGCGATAATGTAATCGAGGACCGCTGCTTCCCATTGTTGTCAGGAAAGGGACGGAAGGGGGCCGGCAGGAGCGACAAAGTTCTGGATGCGAGGATCGGTTCGGAGCGTCGCGCCGGGCTCGACGGCATAAGCGGAAAGATCCGCAAGCCGTATCCTGGCACTGTAGGGTAAGGGATGTTGCGTCGGTACGACAGGAGCGGGATGAAGCGACAGGGATTGGCACGCGGCCGCCAAGAAGCCTATGGCGGCGACGGTCGCGATACGAACCGATCGGCGGCATGCATGCGGCCTTTCCATGCGTTCCTGGATTCCTTCGACAGGGATTTTTCATCGAGCCGCTGAAACACGGCGCTCCTTCAGCCTACAATCCGGCTCGTTTTAACTCAAGTTCGGGATTTTCCTGATCTCGCATGGCGGGAGGCCAGTGCGTTGGCGTCACCGATTACTCATGCCGTCGTGGCACTTTCGCTGGGAGCGGCCTGGAATCGTTCGCGATCCGACTGGAAATTCTTGGCGGCGGGCGTGGTTTGCGCGGAAATTCCGGATGCGGATGTGCTCGGCTTTTGGTTCGGTGTGCCGTACGGCGCTCTCTGGGGCCATCGCGGCATGACCCACTCCTTGCTGTTCGCCGCTGCCTTCGCCGGAGTGATGGTCCGCCTTGCGGGCGATTCGGAGGAGGCGGGGCGGCAAAGGTTCTCGCGGTGGAGCTACTTCTTTCTCGCCACCGCCTCGCACGGATTGTGTGATGCCGTGACCGACGGCGGGTTGGGCGTCGCCTTGTTGTCGCCGTTCGATACGACTCGATATTTCTTTCCCTTCCGGCCCGTCATGGTGTCTCCGCTCCATTGGGATATGTTTTTCTCTCCCGTTGGTCTGCGGGTCTTAGTCAGCGAAGCCATCTGGATGTGGCTGCCGTGCCTGGTGTTTGTCGTCGTAGCCGTAGGATTACAACGCCGCCTGTCGCCTGTACGCGATGAGCAGCAACGCCACGACAAGGATCGGTGATTCAATCTAGATGCGAGTTCAGGAGAAGAGAAAGTGCCGGCAGCGTCTGCCGGTACGAGGAATGGCCGAAAGGTCAGGCGACCGGTTCGGCGGGCTGGAGCTCGGTCTCATCGACCAGTGACTTCGCCGTGCCTATCACGCCGGTAATTCCGTCGTAGACTCGGCGGGCTGCTTCAGACCATTCGGGATTGAAGGGACGACCGGTGAATGCCGCCTCAGCCGCCTTCTTTTCATCGTACGTGAGCGTGCGCCCTGTCGTTTCAATGTCCATGGCTTAATAATAGATCCGTTCTGCGCGATGTCAAGGAACGGTCGAGTTCCCACGAAGGGGCCGGCGCAAATCAGCCTCCGCCGGGCGGGATCGGAGGCAGGAGCCGATCAAGTTTGTCGCGCTCTCTCCGACAGAGGAGAATGGCCGCGTCAACGGTCGTCAGCGTGAAGGTCGTTTGATCGCCCGGGGCCAACTGCGCCGCTTGCGCCATATCGATGGTAATCACCGACGCAATTTTGGGATATCCTCCCGTCGTTTGACAATCCGCCATCAAGAGAATCGGTTGTTCATCCGCCGGTATTTGGATCGTTCCGGCGGCCGTGGCATCCGATATCATGTCGGCCGATCCGCGATGCGGGATCGGCTCTCCGTCAAGACGATAGCCCATCCGATTCGAATCCACCGATACGACATAGCGGCTCGTGAGGAATATGCTCATCGCGCGGGAAGAAAATCGCTCGGCTTGGGGGCCTCGGACCACGCGGAGCGCGGGACACAACGGATACTCGGGCTGCTGCTCTGAGAAAGGCGGTTGCTGCTTGGCGGACCTTGAGGACTTGGGCGGCGATGGTCCGAAACATAGTTCGTCGCCTGGGCGAAGGCGGCGACCGTCAAGCCCTCCGATGCCGGCACGGACATCGGTCGATCTGCTGCCGAAGACCATCGGGACATCGAGGCCACCGCTGAAGCACACGTAGGCGCGGCAGCCGTGGCGCCGTGCGCCGAACCGCAAGATGTCGCCTGGAGAAGCCGGGAAGGCGGTCCACATTGGGAGTGGATTGCCGTTTAGAGAAGGTGAGAGATCTGCTCCGGTGATGGCGACCAGCGCTCCCCCGGTGAATTCCATTTCCGGACCTTGCAAGGTCACCTCGAGTCCCGCCGCTCCATCCGGATTGCCGACCAATCGATTTCCGATCCGCAAGGCCGTCCGATCCATCGCTCCGCTCACCGAAAGTCCGTAGCGCTGATAACCGACACGACCAACGTCTTGGACCGTTGTCACTAATCCGGGACGGCGGATAACCAGGCCCGACCGATTACGCATCAGCACGGTCAAGGCGCCTCGGCGAGACCCCGGCCTCTGCCAAAGCCGCTCGTACGGTGTGAGCCAGGCGCGGCGCTCCCGGCGTATCGGCGTGCATGCAGATTGTCTCGGCGGTGAGATGATGGGCTGGCCCTTCCACGCTCCACACGCATCCGTGATGAACCAGATCCTGGAGCCGAGCGAGGACGGCGCGGTCCTCGGTGAGGATTGCGTTGGGCTGATCTCGTGAGACGAGCCGGCCGTCCTGATGGTACGCGCGATCGAGAAACGCTTCCGCCGCTACGCGAAGGCCGAGTTGTTTTCCGGCGTCGATGAGCCTGGAGGCGGCAAGCCCGACAAGAATGAGCCCGCGATCAACCTGGACCACGGCGTGCGCGACGGCGTGAGCCACTTCGGGATCGCGGGCGGCGAGGTTATACAGGGCGCCGTGCGGTTTCACGTGAGACAATGCAACTCCTTCCAACTCGGCGATCGCCCGTAGAGCGCCGATCTGATAAGCCACCAGGGTTTCCACTGCAGGCGCCGTCCAGCGTTGCTCTTGTCTGCCGAATGCGGTGCGATCGGGAAAGCCGGGATGCGCGCCGATTGCACAGCCGTGCCGTCTCGCAAGTTCAACGGTGCGGCGCATGAGCTCCGGGGAACCCGCGTGCAGGCCGCAAGCGACGTTGACCGACGTGACATGCTCGATCATGCGATGTTCCAACTCCAATTGCTCCGGCGTGGCGGCTTCGCCCAGATCACAGTTGATGTCAATGTGGAGGAGAGGCTTGCTCATCGGAGGACTCGCTCGCCGAGCCGTCCCAACGGACTAGACCCCGGCATTCGACTTCCGGCGTCGCCGCCGCACCGGTCGTTTTCGATACTGCTCCGAACGTTCATCGAACTCATGCCTGTCGATGGCGACGAATCGGACGTGATCTCCTGTTTTCAAAAGAAACGGCTCCGATGCGTAGAGATCGCATATCCGGACCGGAGTTCGGCCGATAATACGCCACCCTCCCGGACTGTCGCGTGGATAAATACCGGTCTGATTTCCGGCGATCCCCACTGATCCGGCTGGGACGAGCTTGCGGGGTGTCGCCAATCGCGGGACGGCGATCCGCCTGGGTACCAGGCCGAGATAGGGAAATCCCGGCGCAAAGCCCAACATGTACACCCGATAGGTGACCGATGTATGTAGGGCGATGACCTCCTCGATCGGGAGACGCGCTTTTGCGGCGACCGTTTCCAGGTCCGGGGCGACGGCGGGGTCATAGAAAACGGGTAATGTGACCGTTTTGAACCGCCGGCTCGGCGCGTGCATGGATCGAGTTGCTGCGCGTGATAACACGGCATCGAGGGATCCCGTATCCGTCTTCACCGGATCAAAATAGACCGTGACGGATTGATATGCAGGGACGATGTCAATCTGGCCGGGAAAGGGCTCGCGTTCCAGTGCGTCCATGCAAGCCAGCACGCGTTTGTGAATTGCCGGATCGATTCCTTTGCCGAATTCGATGGTGACTCCGGAATCACCGAAGGGCAGGATGCGGGGAAAGTGAGGCATGGAAGTATCGGTCCGATCCGATTCGTTGCTAACGGCCCCGTCAATCGGGCAGCGGCTTGCCCTTGGTTTCCGGGGCGAACGGCAAGACCGCGAGTCCGAGCAGGTAAATCAGCGCGATGACGGCGGCCGCCTTATTAAACGATCCGAGGGCGGCTACGAGAGAGCCGGTCACGAACGGCGAGGCCGACGCCAGCACACGGCCTGCGTTGAAACAGAAGCCTGCCCCGGTTGCGCGCACGCGCGTGGGATACAGTTCCGGAAGGTAGATCGGAAAACCGCTGAAGATACCGTTGTTAAAAAACCCTAGAATAGGCAGCAATAGTAAAACCTCAAAGTAACTTTGAGGAACAAGATAGACGAGCGGCAACATGACGAAGCTTCCCGCGCACATTACTCCGAAAGCCGGCCGCCGGCCGAACCGGTCGGCCATGGGACCGAAGCCGAGATACCCGCAGAGGGCTCCTACGTTGAGCGCCATGACCGCATAACTGACATATTGTGCGTGGACCGCGGCGTTCTCGTGCTGTAGGTCCGGCAGTCCTCTGATCAAGGTCGGAACCCAATTCGTGGCGCCCCACAGCCCGAACACGGCAACGAAGGCCAGGATCGAGCCGACCCATGTCGCGCGGCGCAACGACGGCGTGAAAAGTTCGGCAAGGCGAACGAGGCCGGCTCGTGCCGCCGGCATGTGATGATCCTGCGCCCGCACCCACCGATCCGGCTCCTTTACCCACCATCGTACAAGCAACGCGACGAAAGCAGGCAGGACCCCCACGAGAAATAATGTCCGCCAGCTATAATCCTTCAACAGCAAATTGGCGAGCGCCGCGAGGAAGAATCCCGCGGCCCATGCGGACTGAAGAATGCCGGCGGCCTTCGCACGCTTCTGCTCGGGCCATGTTTCAGCCACGATGGCTGCGCCTGCGGCCCATTCCCCGCCGATTCCCAATGCCGTGAGGAACCGATAGACCGCCAGATGCCACCATTCCTGGGAGAGAGCGGCCAGCCCGGTAAAAACCGCATAGATCAGAATGGTCGCAATGAGTGTCTTGGTGCGGCCGAGATAGTCCGCGACCATTCCGAAAAAGATGCCGCCGATGGCCCAGCCGACCAGAAAAATGGAAAAGATGAGTCCGCCGTACCAGCCGATGTCTTGATCGGAGACGGAGCCGGCGCCGGCGCTGCCTGCCAGGAGATCATGCAGCGCCGGATGCAGGACAATGGCGTAGATCGTCGCATCCATTGCGTCGAAGACCCAACCGAGCCAGGCGACGAACAGGACGAGCCATTGATAGCGGGTGATGCCATGGCGCCACGAGGACCGCATCATCTCATAGAGCGCTCCGGAAGCCGAGCCAGGCTACGGAGGTTGATGCTGTGTGTCAAGATGAATGGCGCCGACCACGCGTGCTATAGTCGATCGGTACGCTATGGCTCGACGATACAACTACTACACGATCCTCGGCGTCTCCGCCGAGGCGTCTGAAGAGGACATCAAGAAAGCCTATCGCCGGCTGGTGTTTCAGCACCATCCCGATCGGAACCCGGACAGCGCTCAGGCGGAGGACAAGATCCGGGAGATCAACGCCGCCTATGAAGTCATCGGAGACGCCGAGCGACGCAAGACCTATGACCGGTTACAGTGGGGTGATGAGCCCCGCGAGGAGGCGGCGGATCCCGCGTTCATTCTCGAAGAGATGGAGAAGAAGCTTTTCGACGAAGGACGCAAGGAAGTGTTCGCGGTGCTGATGAAAGATATCCCCCGCATCAAGGCGGAGCTCTTGATCATTCGGGAACGAACGGTAAGGCAACAGGGCTATGACTCGTTCAAGGAGTCGATCATACAGGAGCGCGCGGCGGAGGCGATGGACGAGTTTGTGACGCCGGAGATGCAGGGCCGAAAACAGCGGCTCCTGGAAGTTGCGCTTCAGATGATGGCCTCGCAAGGGGTCGTGCGGCAGGGGGATGAGTCGGGAATGAGATCCCTTCGCAGTCGCCTCGAAGAGGTCTATGTCGGGGGCCGTATCAGCGGGTTTACCGCGGCGCTTGAACTGCTCTACGAAAGACGATAGATCGATTCAGCACTCCTTATTGCTCACCGAGTGCTCCCGCTACAAAGCATCCGTTGCGCATGACGCCGGCCAGCCGATCCTTGCTCATCAGGAGTCCAAGCCGGCGCAGAGGATCCCCCTCGACCAACAGAAGATCGGCCGCCTTTCCAGCCTCAATCGCCCCAATCTCATGCTCCAGTCCCAGAAGACGAGCCGCAGCGGAGGTTCCCGCGATAATGGCTTCCATTGCCCGCATCCCCAACCGACTCATCCGCTCCAGTTCCTGCGCGTTCTCCCCATGATAGTTCAATGGGGTCCCGGCGTCGGTGCCTAACGCAATGGAGAGCCCGCTCGCATGGGCCAAGGTGAAACTTTTTTCGTGCCGCTTCACCATATGCCGGGCCTTTTCGACGGCGCTGACGGGGATGCCGCATCCCGCTCCGCACCCGGCCGTCGTGGCCAGCGCCGAAAGGGTCGGCACCATGAACACGCCTTGCTGCTTCATCATGAGGCGGGCCTCGTCGTCCATCAACGTCGCATGTTCGATCGAATGGACTCCCGCTCGCAATGCATTCTTCATTCCGGTGGCGCCATGCGCATGGGCGGCG
>DASSBQ010000232.1:0-3069 GCA_035698625.1 Nitrospiraceae bacterium | reverse complement strand
TGCCGGTCGCTCGGGCGGAATTGCCGGGAAAAGTGCTCGCGCTGAATCTTGCCAATCAGCTCGGTGTCGCTCCCGGCGAGATCCATGACTACTTAATTAAGAAAGAGGGCGATCGGATTCAAAAAGACGAGATCATTGCGGAAAATAAGCCCTTTATCAAATGGTTTAAGACGGAAATCTCATCCCCCATCACCGGTACGATCGAATCGCTCTCCCCCATTACCGGGCAGGTCTTGTTCCGGGAGCCTCCCAGGATGCTGGACGTGCTGGCCTACGTTGATGGAACGATCGTAGAGGTCCACGCGCAACAAGGCGTCACCATCGAAACTTCCTGCAGCTTGGTGCAAGGGATTTTTGGCATCGGCGGCGAGACCTCCGGCGAGATCATCATGGGGGTCACACGGCCGGAAGAGACACTCGTTCCCGTCAACCTGACGCCGGCCATGAAAGGCAAGGTCGTGATCGGCGGGGCCTTTCTTTCCGCCGATACTATGGCGCGCGCGAAGCAAGTCGGCGTCGCGGCCTTGGTCATCGGAGGAATCCATGATAAGGACCTGCGCGCCCTATTAGGCTATGACCTGGGTGTGGCCATCACCGGCACGGAGCAAGTCGGCTTCACCCTTGTTCTCACCGAAGGGTTTGGCACCATCCCGATGGCCACGAAAACATTCCGGCTGTTGGCCGCCCATGCAGGACAGAAAGCGTCGGTCTCCGGCGCCACGCAAATCCGGGCAGGCGTCATCAGGCCTGAAATCATTATTCCTCAAGCCGCCTCACCAATGGCGGCGGCCTCGGCGTCTCAGCGTGAAGGCATCAGAATCGGCGATCCTGTCCGTATCATCCGAGATCCTCTGTTCGGGGTCATTGGAGAAGTCTCCCGGTTGCCGTCCGAACTTCAAACGATTCCAACGGAAAGCGAAGTGCGGGTGCTTGAAGTGCGGTTCGGTGATGGACGCACCGCCGTGATTCCGCGAGCCAACATCGAAGTGATCGAAGGCGCCTAACAGGATGCCCAAAAAGGCCGCCGGTTGTGTTTTCGGAAGACACTGGGCGCTCATCGACTCGCGCCCGTTCGCAAGTATGAGACGACTTATTGGTTGTCTCGCGCGCCTCGGAAGCTCGACGTACCGGCATGGGAAAAAGCCCCTTGTCTCGGCACCGGCCGCCTTGTGGAGAGGGGTGCCTCGGCACGCCGGGGCCGGGTGGATAAGGATGACGGCCTTCTTGAGCATCCTGAAAGCCAGGCAGATGTCTCCCATGGCTGTAAATGGGATGCCGACATTCCTTCGATTCTGCCTGATCGGCATCGTCTGGGTGATTCTGCTGCACACCGGCATGGCGACGGCGGATCAAACGAATGTCAAAGGCCCGCTCGTGCCGCCGCCACAACTGCGCGTGCTCGATACCCCGAGCGACGGCGGGGAGAGTTTGACCGTGGTGTGGGCTCCCGCTTCCTACGACGGTCCGTCGGTCACCTATCAGGTGTTGCTCGGCGAAGGAGCGGTGCCCGCTGATCCTTCCCTCTTAAAGACTGTGGCCGAATTCGGCTCCGACTCGCATTATGTGCGCGAGGCCAAGCTAGCTTGGTGGGTCAAGCCGGGCGACCGAGATGAACACCTCTTCACGATCAAGAACGGCAAGGGAGTGGAGTTGAAAAATGGGAAGAGTTATGTCGTGACCGTCGCCGCCGTCGCGGGGAGCGAACGCGTCTTCGCTCCGCCGGTTCCCGCCGTTCCGGCCGCCAATTGGATCAATCTCAACCAGCTCAACAATCTCATCCTCGCCCTGCTGTTCGGCTCGGTCGTATTCTTTGCGATCAGCCAGGCGAAGCGAAAGGATATTTTTCTGCGGCGGATTGCCGGGCTTGATGCGGTTGACGAAGCGATCGGCCGCGCGACGGAGTTGGGCAAGCCGGTGTTGTATCTTACGGGCGCCCACGACATGAGCGATCCCTCGACCATTGCGGCGGCGGTGATTCTGGGCCGTGTGGCCAAGCGGGCTGCATCCTATGAGACGGATCTGCTGGTCCCGCACCGCGAGCCGATTACGATGGCGGTCTGTCAGGAGATTACGAAGCAAGCCTACCTGGAAGCGGGCAAGCCCGACCTCTTCAAGGAGGACGCCAATTTCTTCATTACCAGCGATCAATTCAGCTATACGGCGGCGGTGGACGGCATCATGCTGCGGCGAAAGCCCGCAGCCAATTTCTTCATGGGCTCCTACTTCGCCGAATCTCTCTTGCTCACCGAGACCGGCGCCAGCACCGGAGCGATTCAAATCGCCGGGACCGATTCCGATCACCAACTGCCGTTCTTTGTCACCACCTGCGACTACACGTTGATCGGCGAAGAACTCTATGCGGCGAGCGCCTACTTGTCCAAAGAGCCGGTCCAAATCGGCACATTGCGGGGACAGGACTTGGGAAAGGCCTTCATTCTCACCGTCATCGGGATGGGCACGCTTGTGGCGACGATCGGGGTTCTGACCGGCGGTGATTGGCCGCATCTGATGCTCGATCTGTTTAAGGATTTCAAATGATCTTCCTTCGCCGGCAACTGCCGCTGCTTGTCACGATGGTTACCGGCTTGTTGTTTGCCGGCCAATACTACGTCCCGCATCCGGCTTCCGAACAATTGCTGACCACCGTGACGAAATGGCTTCAAATCATCGGCGGGTTTGCCTTGGTGTTGGGCATTACCAGCCTGTTTCATCTCCATGCCGCGAAGATCCGACGGCAGGAGGCCGGCTGGGGGTACAGCCTGGTGCTGTATGCGGGGATCGCCGGGACGGTCCTCGTCGGACTGTGGAACGGAGGGAAGGAAACGATTGACGGCGCGATGACGACGTTTGGATGGGTGTACTCCTATACCCTTGTTCCGCTGCAGGGAACCATGTTTGCCATCCTGGCCTTTTTTATCGCGTCCGCCGCGTACCGGTCTTTCCGGGCGCGAAGCCGTGAAGCGGCCGTGCTGCTCGTGGCTGCCATGATCGTCATGATGGGCCGGGTGCCGCTCGGCGAGTTCATCCTGCCGATCAGCGGAGATCTGTCGGCCTGGATTCTCAATGTCC
>DASSBQ010000231.1:0-5898 GCA_035698625.1 Nitrospiraceae bacterium | reverse complement strand
GGCAGGGACCCCGATTCCCATCAGAACCCCCACCACAGAAGCCACGACCCACCGGAGTGGACTCCGCATGGCCGCCTCGGTGCTCGTATGAGAAGATAGGGGATACGTTCGGTGTTCCTGCGGCTTTCGATTCCGCAAGAGCACCATCTCATGATGATGGTACGGGTCTCCCTGCAGCAAGTCAAGGCACGGCGCAAACCGCAACCGGCATGGAACTATCGACCGGCATGAATATCGATCATCACGTTATCGGCGTCCAGTTCAATGACGACCGGCGTCCCCTCCGGAAACATCGACAGCTTGCTGGCCGCCAAAGTATCAACATCGAATCGCTCCGCTCCATCCGGCGTGGACAAGCGGATCTCACTCCAGTAGGCGTCGGAAGAATCCATTCGCCCGACCAGCAGCCGGTGTTCGAACAGATCTGTTCTCGTGGGCGCGCCGGCATCGAGTAAGACATTGCCGGAATCCACCAGCATGAGGACGAGATCTCCGATCTTGGCGTTGTGCAAACCGACACGATCCGCCTTGTTGGGACTGATGACCCTCGGCTGCAGGCTATGCGGGACTTTGATGATGAGAACCCCGGCCTGTATCTTGGCGACGATTCCGCTGAGACCATAATGCGTGCTTTGCGCGACGCCGTCATTGGTTTGGGCGAGAGATAAGCCGAATGCCAGAAGAATCGTGCCCAGGAATGTGAGGACCGCCGTCATACCTCGCATGGCCGTCACCTCTTTCTTTACGCTTCATGCTTCTGCCGTCATCGTGAATGCGCCGGATCCGGGTCGGTCAGAACCCGACCTCTCCGGTTGTGCCGGGCGCGGCAGGAACGGAGATTCCGTATTCCTGAATAGGGGTCACCATCAGCGCAAAATTAAACAATTCATCCGCCGCCACGTCGTTGCTGCCATACTCGCGCGTCCGGAGCATTTTGAACCACTTCCCCATTTCCATTTTGACCGTTCGCTGATCTCCCCCGTTCACCGCTTCCTTGATGGTCTCAAGCTTGAGGCTGTACGGTTCCCAGTTCGACGCCGGGTAATTGACCTTGTAGAAGTTGAGCGATTTTCCAATTTCATCGACCCAGGTAGTTTGAGTTTGTCCAATGCTCGTTCCAACGATGAGAAGCACTCCGAACAGGAGGAGGCCGACTGACCCGGTTCGGCACCAGCGCTGTGTATTCATAGGTCCCTCCTTGAGAGGCCTGAGCGATGTTCCAGCTTCCGGCTCCCGCTAGAATGATACGGACGACCGTTCATCCGACTCCCTCGCGTTCTCCACGTCGTGTTGATCCGGCGTCCTGAGCGGCAGGCCGCTCAAGTCGCCATCCATCGTCGTGGCCGGCGCATTCAGCGGCCGCTCGAACCCTTGATCCAATTCCTTCGCGGCCGGCTCGTCCGGCGGAATCACGATGACACCTTCCGTCAGCGACATGATATTCTGCTGTTCCGAGGCCGCGCCTTGCTCGGGGACGATCATTTGAGCGCCGCTCCATGACGGCACCAGCCACCCGATCGCCGCCGCCGCGGCGAGAAACAGCAACGCTTTCACCGGAATATGTTGGCATTTCTTCATAGTGCACCTCCTCCCACACCGTCCGCCGTACCCGCTGCCCCATCGATTGCAGGCTCAGCTTACAGACAGTTGCCTCCCGGTCCAATTGCCTGCGGGATGGATTTCGCCTACACCATTCAGGTGATCAAGCAAATAGATCGGATCATTTGGATTGGAGGTAGGCGAGGATCGCCTCGACCCGGCCGGTCACGTGGAGCTTTTGATAGATATGATGAAGATGCGTCTTGACCGTGTCGGGCGACACGCAGAGCTGGTCGGCAATTTCTTTGTTCCCGCACCCCGCCGCAGCGCAGGCGAGGATTTCCCGTTCCCGGTCCGTGAGAGCCGTGACGCCGCCGTCGATTACGCCTTCCGCCGCCTTCATGGCGCTCACCACCCGCTTGGCGAACCGGTCCGGCATGAAAGGAGAGCAGACCTGCTCTCCGCGATAGGTGGCGCGGATGATGCGCAGAAATTCCTGATGGTCGGCGTCCTTGAGAACATATCCGCAAGCCCCCGCTTGGACCGCCGCCACAATGCGGGCATCCTCGTCATGCATCGACAGCATCAGCACCCGGACGACCGGCATACAGCCGCGAATCAATCGGGTCGCGGTCACGCCGTCGAGCCGCGGCATATCAACATCCATAAGGATGATGTCGGGCTTCAGCTTCAGGCTGAACTCCACCGCTTCTCGTCCATCTATCGCCTCTCCGACTACCTCCAGATCCCGTTCATGTTCAAGCAGCAATCGCAGGCTTTGCCGAAAGAGTCGCTGGTCTTCGGCGATCACCAGCGTGATAGGCATGGTTCACCTTGCAACACCGGCAGTTCAACCGTGAATCGCGCGCCGCCGCTCGAGCGATTATCGGCACGGATGACGCCGTGATGCGCCTCCACCACCAGGCGGCAGAAGTGGAGTCCCAAGCCCCTCCCGATCCGATAGTCTCGGCCGTCCTTCTTTCGAAAGAACATGTCAAAGATATGGGGCAGGTCATTCGATTCAATGCCCGGTCCTTCATCCTCGACTGTGATACAGGCCATTCGCGGCCCGTCTCCCAGGGACTCGACGCCGGATTCCCGGCTGTCCGTGGTTTCGGAATGAATCGACACGGTAATCGCGCCATGAGCGGGAGAATACTTAAGTGCGTTATGAACCAAATTGATCAAGACTCGTTGCATGCGTCGGCTGTCGACGGTGACCATGATCTGTTCGTCACCCCGCATGACCAGGTGAACACTCACATCCCGCGCTTTCGCCTCGGCACGAAAGACATGGAGCACGTCCTGGGCCAGTTTCATCACGGATATTTCAGAGACGGTCAACGGCAGGCCGGAATAGCTTTCTTGATAGACATCCAACATATCGTGAATCATGCCGAGCAGGAGATCCGTCGTAAAGCGCAGGTCCTCCAGCCAAGTATGCTGGGGTTCCCCCCTCAGCTCAGGCCGTTGCCCGAGCCATTCCAACGTCTTTTTGATACCGGCCAGCGGATTCCTGATATCATGCGCAAACATCGAGGCAAACTGACTCAGCGAGGCCAATCGTTCGGTTCGGAGGAGCTGCTCTTCCAATTCCTTCCGTTCCGTGAGGTCAATAAGCTGCAGCATCACCGTCTCCACCCGCCGGGGTCCGGTCACAGGCGTCAAATCCATCTCCATGGTCAGGTTCACCCCGCGCATCGTCATGGCTTGTACTTCACCGGCCGATTGCTCCTCGCCGCTTTGAAAGACCTCCTGCAGTATCCGGCCCAAACGCGCACGCTCTTCGTCGGCAAACCAGACAGCGGCCGCCTGTCCGATCATGTCTCGGCCTACAGTGCCGAACTTCATCTCGGCCCGGCGGTTTACGTCCAAAATCGTTCCTTCTCTAGTGACGAGAATTTTGGCATCTACTGCGTGATCCCACAGGAGGCGATAATGTTCCTCCGACATCCGAAGTTCCTGATTCAGCTGTTCCAATTCAGCCACATGACGCTGCCGTTCGCCGCCCGTCCGTCTCAGTCGTTCGGCCAAATCATCGCAGTCGGCGACCAGGCGGTCGATCTCCCGAATTCCGCTCAGCTGAGACTCGGCGCAAGTCCTTGGAGCGGCTCCCTCTCCAAACGTGCCGATGCGCCGAATCAGTTCATTGAGCGGACGCACGATGCGCTTGGCAAGTCGCCATCTCAACCAGACCGCAAGCACGACCGCTCCCATCCAGAAGCCGGCGAGCTTCCACATCAATACTCTCACGGGCCCGAAGGTTTCGTTTGGATCCTGACTGACGAGCATCGTCCAGTGTTGAGCTTGGACGATGTCGTCCGGCAACAACACCGGCGCAATCCCGATAATGCCGCCGGAGCGGCCATGCGTGTCCTCGATCGTCGAACCCAGGGCGCCCTCGGCTGCCAGCGATTTGGACTCCTTCGAGGAGGGCCCCGGAACAAAAATCCGGTGCAGCACCGGTTCCAACAACGGGCAGGCCAATACCATGCCCGTGTCGCTCAGCCACATGACGTGGCCGGTTCTGCCGATGACACCGTGGGTCAAGTCAAACCACGGAGAAGTTGCGATCACCACTTTGAGGGCCCCGATAGCGGCATTCTCGCCATCGAGTATCGGTGCGATGATCTCCACATATCCCTGCCCATCGTCATCGAAGCGAAAGGTGCCCACCCAAGACCGGCGCCGGTCGAAAACAATCGGCCACCAGGGCTGCTGCGAGTAATGGGTCCTGGTAGCTTCGCTGGTGTAGCCGCCCGTCATGCGGCCGTCGCGATCTAGAATGGCCAATGACCGGAAATAGGGACGCTGCTGATTGCGCCAATGTCGCCACGGCGGATCAGTGAGGTGAAGACGAAACCCTTCGAGCACCGACTCATGCACTTCGGGCAGGGCGGCAAGCCGCTGAACCCAATCGACTTCCTTGGACAACAGCAGAGCGACCTTGTCGCTGCTTTGGCGGGCCAGTTCCTGAAATGTCGTCCCGACTGTCTCGTAGAGAGACTGTTTGGCATACCAATAGGCATAGGCCAAACCGACGGTTCCGGCAAGAATTCCGATGACAAACACCAACAACGTTATCAGACTTTCGAGACCGATGCCGGATCTGTGCTTGCGGGCGGGCATAGCACCTGCACCTCGTCGCTCTCCCTGACGATAGGGCGGGCGATGTGCTTACGCAGCTTGCCTGCTCTTTGATCGATCCCCGCCGGCGCCGGTCTCGCCCGGCGCCGATAATTCGAATCGGCGGCGGCGCTCCGAATCACTTTCGGCCGACATCATGACGGCCAAAAGCCAAATGAGCGCAATCATCGTGAACAGTCCGATCACCCAGACCATGAGAGACTCTCCTTCTTTGAATCAGAGACGTCGAAACGGCTCAGACCGTATGGTCACGCAGCGTGTCGCCCCCTCGTCGGAGCATTCGTCGCCTGCCCTTCGATCGGCTCGCCGGATTCATCGAGCCCTTTTCTGGCGTGGGCATATAGGATTTCCATGCAGGCGAACAACATAATGACCATCGACAGCAAGCCTCCGACAATCCCCCAATATCCCCATGACATAAATAACTCACTTGCCGTTGATACCAACATTCGGATTTCCTCAAACGCTGCCATCCAAAGCCGCCATCGCCGGCATCGGACGATGCGGCATCCCGCCTACTACGCCGTCTTGCGATACACTCGTTCGGCTGGTTCCAACCTGGCGCGCGGAACCATTTCCTCCGACGGACGGCTGCCAAGGTAGAATCCGGCAATCAACAACCCCATGAGCCCGAGTGCCGCACCGATCACGTGGCCGGATGAAATTTCGGGCCAGGATTTGGACATCCCCGTCATGACGGTGGTTTCCGGCGTCGCGCCGGCGCGGGCCAATTGAGTGAACTCATCGGACTGCAGTTCCGTTCGGATAGCGGCATTGAACAACGCCGCCGTCTGCGCCTGGATCCCGCCGCTCGTCTCTTCGTACTCGGTCTGAGCTTTCGTAACTCGGACGACCGCCGCGCCAATACCTTCCTGAATCCGACCAGCCGCCTGCATCTGGGCTACGATCGACCCGACGATCGCTTCACCCAAATTCGGCTGCCATGTCGATGCAAAGTTTTCGGCCACCCGTGATCCGGCGACATCGGCTTGCTGGATCATCCGGTCGTTGTATTGATTGATGTACTGATCGGCAGAGAGCCATCCTTGACTGATCCCCCGTTTGGTGAAGTTCACGATCGCTCGGCCTCTCACCAATTCGGCTCGGCCGGCGTTGTCGGATTCCATTCTCTCGGCCCACGCCTTGGTGCCGTCGAGAGAAGCATCCCCGCCGCGTTCCAGATCATAGGTCAGCATCGTCGCTCGATTCAGT
>DASSBQ010000230.1:0-7226 GCA_035698625.1 Nitrospiraceae bacterium | reverse complement strand
CCGTTCGCCGGACGGCGTCCTTCCATGCGGTAATGAGCTCCTCGTCGGCGTACCGACCCAGCTCATTGTTCAGAGTCATGGCTTGGGCCAGCACGATTTTGGAGGCGCGGTCGGACGCTTGAATGGAACGCTCGTACTGTCCGTCTTCCAACAGCGTTCGCGCCTGTTTGATCCAGAATTCGGTTTCGAGATGCTGCTCGCCGGAGACGAGGCGGCTGCCGATCGTGCCGACGCTGGCCGTCAGAAACCGCAGTCGTTGTTCGATGCGGGAGAGTTTGGCTTCAGCAGAGAGGCGCTGGGTATTCTGACGTTCTTTAACGGAGGCGACCAATTGGGTCCCCTCCTCGTGCAACGTTTCGAGATCGCGTTCCAATCCGTTCTCTTCCCAGGGCCAACGAACCAGGTTCTCTTCGGATTGGACTCGCGCTTTCAAGTTGATCCAATGCTGAACGAAATGCGAGTAATCATCCGGAGACACATCTCCCGCCCGAAGACTGACGAGATCCCGGTCAATCGCTTCGATCGCGTCCACCAGTTCATCCGGGACGGTCTCCACGCAGCCGGAGGCACTGCCGACGACACAGAGGAGGACAATGCCGAGGGCATGGCGACCGACGTTATGGAGTGCTCTTCGCATGACCGTCATCTTACTCTCGGCAGACCTAGGGCGCGAGTATTGTTCTCTTTGCGGACAGTCCCACGCCCGGCGCCGTGACATTCTTCCCGCGTTGCGGAAGCGCAACGACGCCCGGGAATTGGCCGGGGGCTCCAGACAAGAGATAGGCAACCTCGATGCCAGGGACCATGCCTTGCGCATAACTGAATTCAGCTGGCCTCGCCATAGGTTAGATGTCGCCTCGGCAGCCGATTTGGGCCGATTACTGTGGCATGATGGTGCGACAGGGACAAAAGCGCCTCAAAAACAAGGAAACCAACGCGATGCGAGCGGAACAGATCACACATAACACAAAGCGCGGCGGTGGAGTGATTGCATTGACACTCTCAACGGCCTCTCCATATAATGACCCTCTTTTGGCCGTTTAGACTTGTAAAGAAGGAGCATTCCATGTCGTTTACATTTCGGCAGCCTTCAAACCTCAAGCGCAAACGAGAACATGGGTTTCGCAAGCGCATGAGTACGAAGAACGGTCGAAAAGTCTTAGCCCGCCGTCGGGCCAAGGGCCGCGCCCGCCTGACCGTATAAGTCTTTTCCCCGAGCTATTTGCAAGAGAATCAAGGACATCGGGCCTGGGATTAAAGGCCGGGAAGGGGACAGCCTTGATTCCTACATATGGCTGGGGCGCGTCACCGGTTCAGTGCCGTGCTCATCGTGGAAACACGTCGAGTCGAAGCTCACGCCAATCCTCATGGAGGCGCTGGTTCACGCGCCATCCGCGCCTGCCGCCTGGAAAGGAACAATGCCGGAGATACAGACTGGGACCGATCTGTTCTTGCGGAATACCCGCGACATTGAGTGGGTCAAACAGGGAGGGCAGCGAGCGTCCACCGGCTTGTTCAATTTGCTCATTCGCCGGGCAGACGGCATGGAGACCAAGTTGGCGATCATTGTGGGCAGGCGCTTTGGCACGGCGGTTTCCCGGAACCGCGCGAAACGTATTTTTCGCGAGCTCGCCAGACTCGTCCGCGGGCGTCTATTCCCTGGATACCGGTTCCTTGTCTTCCCGAAAAGGGAGTGCCTCACGGCGGAATTTTCTCGCGTCCGTACCGTATGGATCAACAGTCTGGGACGGCATGGATTGATTCCCGGCGGCGGGTTACTCTCATGAAAAAAGTCTGCCTCGGCCTCATCGCGGTGTATCGCTTGTGCGTGTCACCATTTCTCGGTCCCGCATGTCGATTCGAGCCGACGTGTTCAGCGTACGCGCATGATGCGATTGAGAAGTATGGCGCCCTGCGAGGCGTCGGAATGGCCTGTGTCCGGCTGCTCAAATGCCATCCCTTCCATCCTGGCGGAATGGACCCTGTCAAATGATCAAAAAACCGACGAAGAGGCGGAGTGGGACGGAATGGATAGACGAGTTATTGTATTCCTGCTGATTTCCCTAGCGGTTATTGTCGGGTATGACTACTTGCTGAAGGAGTTCGGCCTGCTGCCTCCGCCGGCGGAACAACAGGCTGAGCCTGTCCCCTCTAAAACTCCGGAAACTCCGCAGAGTGAACCTCCTTCGCATGGCGCCAAGGAACAGTCCGGCCAACCAAACAAACGCGAGGCGTCGACGCAATCTTCCCAAGCATTGCCCGCTGCGTCCGAGGAACAGACGGTCGAAGTAGAAACGAGCCTGTATCGGGCGCGGATGAGTAACCGCGGCGGGGTGATCACGAGCTGGGATTTGAAACGGTATACAGTCGGCGATCATGCGGCGGACCAATCGGTGCAATTAGTGTATACGGCAGGCAAGTTTAAAGGTCCTCTCAATGTGACGGTTCCTGATGCAGGCATGACGGATCGGTTGCAGCAAGCGCTGTACCATGTGTCGCAGGACGCCGGGAAGCTCGATGCCTCGCATCCGGTCGGTCGCGTGACCTTCCGCTATCAGGATCCCGCATCAAAGATCGCGGTCGAAAAGCAATTGACCTTTCACCATGACAGCTATCTGGTGGACATCAATGTGAAGACTGAAGGCCTGCCCACGCCGATTGATGTGGGGCTTGGTACGAATTTCGGCATTATCGAGTGGGGAGAGGGATTTATCGGATTGATGGGAGCCGCCTCCCTCGTCGATGAAAAGGTGGTGAAGGAAACACCGGACACCGAGTCGGAGCGAAAGGGCGATGTTCAATGGGTGGCACTCCAAGACAAATATTTTCTGAGTGTGTTGATCCCTGCTCGCGCATCCGGCGCCTTGGCCAAGAAAGAGGGCGATAAGCTGGCCTCGGCTGCCGTGCGCTTCGCGCAGCCGCCGCCTCAGGCGGGCTATTCAATGCAGTTGTTCGCCGGTCCGAAGGAATACGACACATTGAAGGCCTTCAATATCGGTCTGGAAGATACGATCGATTTCGGGTGGTTCATTTTTGGCAGCTGGAGTTTTGTGAAGGCGGTCGCCAAGCCGATTTTTTACGTGCTGCGCTACTTGTACGAGTTCACGCACAACTATGGCGTGACCATTATTCTTTTGACTGTGGGCATCAAATTGATGTTTGCGCCGCTGCAGTACAAAAGTTACAAGTCAATGAAGCAAATGCAGATCATCCAGCCGAAGGTCGCGGCCCTGCAGACAAAATACAAGGATGACCGGGAGCGGTTGAATAAGGAATTGATCAAGCTGTATCGGGACCGCAAGGTAAATCCGGTGGGCGGGTGTCTTCCGATGGTGTTGCAGATGCCGGTTTTCGTGGCCCTATTCAATATCCTCTTCATGACCATCGATCTGCGGCAAGCCCCTTTTGTTCTGTGGATTAAAGACTTATCCGTGCAGGATCCCTATTACATTTTGCCGATTGTGATGGGAGCCAGCATGATCGTGCAGCAGAAGATTACGCCGACGACCATGGATCCGACGCAAGCTAAAGTCATGTTGGTCTTGCCGGCTGTGATGACGTTCCTGTTTATCAATTTTCCGGCGGGACTGGTTCTGTATTGGTTGACGAACAACGTGCTGACGATCACCCAGCAGGTCGTGACCGATCGCTATTTTTCCGGGAAATGGCATCTGCCTGGTTTGGATACGGACGAGGAAAAGAAAGAACCACCGGAAGAGAAGACCGGGTCAAAACGACGGAAGGATCAGGCGCAATAACCACGGCGGGCTGATTCCTGAGAATGAAGATGTCACATGAGCGGCGGGTTGGACGATACCATTTGCGCCGTCGCCACTCCCCCAGGAGAAGGCGGGGTGGGGATCTTACGCCTCAGCGGCGCGGATGCCATTGAAATCGCCGGTCGCCTCGCGAATCTCCGTTGCCGCAAGTCTCTCGCTTCCGTACGAAGTCACACTCTCTATCTAGCGGATCTCGCCGTTCGAGCCGGCCACTCCGGGGCGGCATCGGCCGCACAAGCCGTTCATCCACGTGCCCAGACCTTCGATGAGGCGCTGGTCGTCGTGATGCGCGGGCCACGGTCCTTCACCGGCGAGGATGTCGTGGAGTTTCATTGTCACGGTGGCCCGCTGATTCTCCACACATTGTGCGAAGCGATCGTGGCCGCGGGAGGCCGGCTTGCGGAGCCGGGGGAATTCACCAAACGGGCTTTCCTAAATGGGCGGATGGATCTCGCGCAGGCCGAGGCAGTACTCGATACCATTCGTGCAAAGACGGCAGGCAGTCTCCGCATCGCGGAAGCCCAAAGGCGCGGCTTGCTGTCTCATGAAATCGAAGGGATTCGGAATGAACTCATCGGCGCGCTTGCCCACGTGGAGGCAGGGCTGGATTTCGCGGAAGAGGATATTGCGTTCGTTCGGCGGGATGAATTGATTGCGATGCTGGAGCGAGCGAACCAGAGGGTCTCCGCCCTATTGGAAACGGCGCAGGAAGGCAGGATTTGGCGTGAGGGGGCTGCGGTAGCAATCGTCGGCCGTCCGAATGTTGGAAAATCCAGCCTCATGAACGCCCTGGCCCGCACGGACCGCGCGATCGTCACTGCCGTTCCCGGGACAACGCGGGATGTTCTCGACGAATGGCTGCATATCAACGGGATGCCGGTACGCTTGCTGGACACGGCGGGCATTCGCGACACGGAGGATCCGATCGAGCAGGAAGGAATCAGGAGGACTGGACGTGCGATCGAAGAGGCGGATCTCGTGATCGCCCTGATCGATCAATCGGCGGCGCTGGAGGAGGCGGACCGGACATTGGTGACGAGGCTGTGCGAGAAGAAACATATCGTCGTCCTGAACAAGTCGGATCTTCCCTCGGGACTTCAACCTGATCTCTGGTTTGGCGCATACTTTGCCAGCGGCAGTCCGCTTCGCATTTCGGCGGCAACGGGAGCGGGACTCGATGAACTGCGTGCTCTTATTCGTGCGAAATTGGCTTCCGGCGGCCTCGAGGCCGGTGACGGCCTCTGCGTGACTCATCTCCGCCATAGTGTGTCGTTGCAGGGCGCCCGTGAGGCATTGCTTCAAGCGCGCGCGGCGCTTCAAAACGATCTCACGGGGGAATTCGTGGCCGCTGATTTGCGGCGGGCGGCTGACGCGCTGGGCGAGATCACCGGCGCGATCAGCACGGATGACATCCTGGATCGAATATTCTCCGAGTTCTGTATTGGAAAGTGAGAGGAGTGTGTGATGGCCGAACAATATGACGTGATTGTCGTCGGGGGTGGTCATGCGGGATGCGAAGCAGCGCTGGCTGCGGCGAGAATGGGCGCAGCCGTGCTGCTGCTGACCATGGAACGAGAGAAGATCGCTCAGATGTCATGCAATCCGGCAATAGGTGGAATTGCAAAAGGGCATCTCGTCAAGGAAATCGACGCGCTCGGCGGGGAGATGGGAAGGAACACGGATCGCGCGGGCATTCAGTTTCGGATGATCAACACCAGCAAGGGGCCCGCGGTGCGGGCGTTGCGCGCCCAGTGCGACAAGCGCCGCTACAGACACATGATGCAGCAAACGCTGGAAGGGCAGGAGAGGCTTGTCATCAAGGAGGGAACGGTGGACCGCCTTGTCGTGAAGCATGGCGCCGTAAGGGGCGTAATCACGGGGGCCGGCGATCGTATCGAGGCCTGCGCGGTGATCCTGACATCAGGTACTTTCCTTAAGGGATTAATCCACATCGGGCTCAATCATTTTCCGGCCGGACGTGCGGGCGAGGCTTCCGCGGAGCATTTGTCCGACTGTATGCGGGATTTGGGTTTCGTGGTCGGACGTCTGAAAACCGGCACGCCGCCCCGGCTTCATAAGGCCACCATCGATTTCGATGTCATGGCGCCCCAGCCGGGAGACGATCCGCCGATCCCATTTTCCCGGCGGACGGACCGGCTGCAGCAGCCGCAGGTCCCTTGCCATCTGACGTATACGACTGAACAAACACACGAAATCATAAGGAAAAATATTGATCGATCGCCGCTCTACAATGGCATGATTGATTCGACCGGGCCTCGGTATTGTCCATCCATTGAAGATAAGGTCGTGCGCTTTGCCGACAAGAATCGTCACCAAGTCTTCATTGAACCGGAAGGCATGGATACGGATGAATTTTATCCGAACGGTATTTCGACCAGCTTGCCGGTCGACGTCCAAGGCGCGATCGTCAAAACGATACCGGGTCTGGAGCAAGCCAAAATACTGAAGCCGGGGTATGCGGTGGAGTATGATTTTTTTCCGCCGCGCCAGCTCCACCCCACGCTTGAAACAAAATTGGTTGAAGGTCTCTATCATGCCGGACAGATTAACGGCACTTCCGGCTATGAAGAAGCTGCCGCCCAGGGAATCGTAGCGGGCATCAATGCTGTTTTGAAGCTCCGCGGGCGCTCCACCCTTATTCTGGAGCGATCGCAGGCATACATCGGTGTCCTCATTGATGACCTCATTACCAAGGATACGAAAGAACCGTACCGAATGTTTACATCCCGCGCGGAGTATCGATTGCTTCTGCGACATGACAACGCCGATGCGCGGCTGACGGAAATCGGGTATCGCATGGGCCTCGTGCCCGAACCAATCTATCGAGCAAGCGAAAGAAAGTTGAGCCTTATTGACGGCGAAGTTCGTAGGCTGGGCGCGACGAAGCCGTTGTTGTCGTCGACTACCAGGTCACGTATTGAACTGCTAAACATGGCGGATATTTCGCCCAACCACACCCTTGCACAGATCCTTAGAAGGCAAGACATGACGTATGAAGGCCTTCATGCGCTGTTCGGAGGCGACTCATGGATCATGCCGGACAAAGAGGTCATCGAGGCGGTTGAAATTGAAATCAAATATGAGGGCTATATCAAACGAGAACTGCAGCAGATCAAGAAGTCGCGTCGCTTGGAAAATCGCGCCATACCGGTTCATTTTGACTATGATGAAATACGGGGATTCTCGCGGGAAGTCGTGGAAAAGTTAAAGACGATCAAGCCTGCCTCGGTTGGTCAAGCCAGCAGAATTTCCGGCATAACACCAGCCGCAATCTCGCTTTTGCTCGTTGGGCTTGAGAAGTGTCAGCGCACGCCTCCAGCTCCATTGATTACCTGATTGTGCCCGATAAAAAAGCCGAAAAGCACCTTGACGTCCTTTGTCGGTTCACGTATGTGTTCCACGTGGAACATGTTCGATGAATTTCGA
>DASSBQ010000229.1:0-8501 GCA_035698625.1 Nitrospiraceae bacterium | reverse complement strand
TCAATCGTGATGGTTGAACCCACCGGACCGGTTAACGGCGTGAAGGACGTGACCTTGGGTGATGCCGCAACCGGGGCGGCGTGCAATATGAGAGATGCAAGGGTCGTCAGGAATGCGGTCTTGGCCATACGTTGCAAGGCGTTGGCCTTGATCCGCATCCGCGTAGCGCCGTGAACGTTCGAGAACTCGCTCGCGTTGACATTTTGCAGTTCCATTTGCCGCCCTCGCCGTGCGTTCACTATCAGTGTCCATGAATAGTTCACCTGAACAATGCTGACTGTGACGTTGTTCACGGACGACGACTCCCGCATGATCGATTTCATGCATGGAGCACCAGACGGGTTGGATTTCCGGGAATCACGTGTCCTTCGCAATGACGCGAATTCCCGGGTCCGGTAGATATGCGTCTGGTCTGGAGGATGTATTCGCTACAGAATGTAGCGCGACAGATCCTCGTCCTTGACCAGCGTCGCGAGGCGCGCGTCGACGTAGGCGGGATCGACGACGTGGTGCTGTCCCGATTCGTCGGACGCGCGGTAGGAAATCTCGTCGAGCAGGCGTTCGAGCACCGTGTGCAGGCGCCGCGCGCCGATGTTCTCGGTGCGTTCGTTGACCTGGAATGCTATCTCGGCGAGCCGCGCGATACCGGCGTCGGTGAATTCCAGGGTCACGCCCTCGGTCGCGAGCAGGGCGACGTACTGCTTGGTCAGCGCGTTGTTCGGCTCGGTCAGGATGCGCCGGAAGTCGTCCGCAGTCAGCGCCGACAACTCGACGCGGATCGGGAAGCGACCTTGCAATTCGGGGATCAGGTCGGATGGTTTGGCGACATGGAATGCCCCGGCGGCGATGAAAAGGATGTGATCGGTATGAACAGCACCGTGCTTCGTCGTCACCGTGGACCCTTCAACGATCGGCAGCAGATCGCGCTGGACTCCTTCCCGGGACACATCCGGTCCCATGGTTCGCTCCCGACCGGCGATTTTGTCGATTTCATCGAGAAACACGATGCCGGTCTGCTCGACCTTGGCGATGGCTTCTCGAACTACCTCGTCCATATCGATGAGCTTTTGCGCCTCTTCCTGTGTGAGTTGCTTCAGGGCGTCGGGCACTTTCATCATCCGACGTTTTTTCTTGCCCTGAAATAATCCCCCCAGCATGTCGCGCAGGTTGCTCTCGATATCTTCGAGGCCTCCGACATTGGAAATGACGCCGACCGGTAGATTCCGCTCCTTCACCTCGAGTTCCACCGATCGGTTGTCCAATTTTCCCTGCCGCAGCTGGAGCCTGAGTTTTGAACGAGTCGCGTCCTGGGATTCAGCCGCAGGAGAGCTTTCGGCGGATTCGTTCATGCCGTCAGAAAACCCGGCGGCCGGCCTTGGGCCGGCGGGCGGCAACAGCAGATCGAGCAGGCGATCCTCTCCCAGATGCTCGGCCTTTTGTTGGACCTCCTCCAGATGCTTCGCCTTGACCATGTTCACCGCCAACTCGGTCAAGTCGCGAATGATGGATTCCACATCCCGCCCGACATATCCGACTTCGGTGAATTTGGACGCTTCCACCTTGATGAACGGCGCTTCCGCCAACCGGGCCAATCGTCGGGCGATTTCCGTTTTGCCGACCCCCGTGGGGCCGATCATGATGATGTTTTTCGGCATGACCTCGTCGCGCAAATCTGCGGGCAATTGTTGGCGACGCCAGCGATTCCGCAACGCGATCGCGACCATGCGTTTCGCCTCGCGCTGTCCGATGACGTACCGGTCGAGTTCTTCCACGATCTGCCGCGGAGTCAGGCTGTTCACATTCAACAAGGGCGCGGACGTTTCCATGCTCATGAGGCGGTTCCTTGCGGCAGTTCTTCGATGATGATGTGGTCGTTGGTGTAAATATCAATGGTGCCGGCGATCGACAAGGCTTCCTGCACAATGAGTTTGGCATCCAAGGCGGAATGCGCCAGCAACGCCCGCGCTGCCGCCAGGGCGTACGGGCCGCCTGACCCGATGGCCAGGATGCCGTCTTCCGGTTCCACCACGTCGCCCGTACCCGAAATCAGCAGCGAATTTTGCTCATCCGCGACCGAGAGCAAGGCTTCCAACCTCCGCAGCACGCGGTCGGTCCTCCAATCTTTGGCGAGTTCCACGGCCGCCCTGGTCAGATTCCCGCGGTACTCTTCCAGCTTGGCCTCGAACTTTTCGAACAGGGTAAAGGCATCGGCGGTCGCCCCGGCAAATCCGGCCAAGACTCGATTGCCATGAATCCGGCGCACCTTCTTGGCGTTCCGCTTCATTACCGTGGTACCAACCGTGACTTGTCCATCGCTCCCCATGGCGACGCGGTCGCCGCGCCTGACACAGAGGACCGTTGTGGATCGTATTCTCATGGCCTCTTCGGGTTCCCATGTTTGCGGCCCGCCCGACCGCCGGCTCGCGGATGCGCTTGGTCGTAGATCGCCAGCAATTGATCGGCCGCCAGGTGCGTATATTTTTGGGTGGTATTCAACGACGCGTGTCCCAACATTTCCTGGATGGCGCGCAGATCGGCTCCTTCATCAAGCAGATGCGTGGCGAACGAGTGGCGCAACGCATGAGGACTCACGGCCCCGCCAGGGAGCCGGCGCGAGTATTTGGCGACGATCCTTGCCACCGTCCTCGTCGTAAGACGCCGCCCGGTGGAGTTTGTGAACACCGCCCGACCGGAAGGTTTCATCGCGGGCGAGTTACTCCGACGTGCCGACCGCCGCGCATGGTACGCTGTGATGGCATCAAGTGCAATCGCTCCGATCGGAACGATGCGCTCCTTGCGCCCCTTTCCCCGGAGCCGGACTACTCCTTCCGCCGACCCCACATCGCCTACATCGAGCGCCACCAGTTCACTCACGCGGGCGCCCGTCGAGTATAGGACCTCCAGAATGGCTCGATCCCGCAAGGCGGATTCAGTCTTCCCTTCGGGGAATTCCATCAGGGCGTTGGCGTCATCCTTCGACAGAACGCGAGGGAGATACCGAGGCAGTTTGGGCGTGCGCACGTCTTGCGCGGGATTATATGAGGTCCTGCCGGCGCGGATCAAAAACCGATAGAAACTCCGCAATGCAGCGAGCTTCCTTGCGAGCGAACTGCTCTTTTCTCCCGCGCCGGCCAGCCACGCCAGATATTCGCGGATCAGCGATGCGTCCGACGCAATCGTCTCCGTTCCCTCTCCATGCGCCCGCTTTCCGACAAAATCCCGGAACTGGCGGAGATCCGATCGATAACTGCGCAGCGTTTCCGGCGACGCGTCTTGCTGCACTTCCAGGAATGTCATGAAAGCGCCGATCGCGTCATCCATGCGTCGAAATCCTTGAGGGCTCGCTCGTGGTAGAGCCGCCGTTTCTGTTCTTTGTCGCGGACGCGCATCGGGAGCGGAGGGAACAATCCGAAATTGGTGTTCATCGGCTGGAAGTATCGCGGGTCGCTGGAAGAAATATGCGAAATCAGGCAGCCGTGAGCCGTCGTGGGCACAGGCGTCACAAGTGGCAAACCGGCGAGGCCCCGTGCCGCATTGATGCCGGCGAGCCCGCCCATGGCGGCTGATTCCGTGTATCCCTCCACGCCGACCAGCTGACCGGCAAAGAACACCGTGCCCCGGCTCTTGAGTTGTAACGTACTGCGCAAAAGTTGAGGCGAATTGATGAACGTGTTCCGGTGAAGGCTCCCGTACCGCAGAAACTCCGCTTGTTCCAGGCCGGGGATCATACGAAAGACGCGACGCTGCTCGGGATAGGTCAGCTTCGTCTGGAACCCGACCATGTTGTAACAGGAACGATGAACATTTTCAGCCCGCAATTGGACGACAGCGAAGGGCCGGGATCCGGTTCTGGGATCGTTCAGTCCCACAGGTTTGAGAGGGCCGAATTGCATCGTTTGCCGCCCTCGTTCTGCCATGACTTCGATGGGAATACAACTTTCAAAATACGCGATCTTTTCGAAGTCCTTCGGCTCCACTTTCTCCGCCGCCATCATCGCTTCATAGAACGCCTGGTAGGCCGGCTCGTCCATCGGGCAATTCAAATAGTCGTCGCCGCCCTTTCCATATCGCGATGCCCGGAACACCACGTCCATATTGATGGAGTCGGCATCCACGATGGGTGAAATGGCGTCGAAGAAATACAAGTGTTTCTCGTGCGTCAATCGGGCGATGGCAGCCGACAACTTGTCCGAGGTCAATGGACCGGTGGCGATAATCGTGATCGCATCGGGAGGAATGTCCGTCACCTCTTCCCGAAGAATCCTGATATTGGGATGCCCTTCCAATTCCTGCGTGATCCGTGCCGCGAACTGTTCCCGGTCTACGGCAAGGGCGGAGCCGGCAGGAACACGAGTCGCGTCGGCCACACGGATGATCAATGAACCAAGACGTCGCATCTCCTCCTTGAGAATGCCCGGCGCGTTGAGGGCATCAACCGATCCAAGACTATTGGAACAAACCAGTTCCGCCAGATATCCGGTCTTATGGGCCTTGGTCGTTTCCTTGGGACGCATTTCATACAACGTCACCTTGGCCCCTCGATTGGCTGCCTGCCAGGCTGCTTCACTTCCCGCCAACCCGCCTCCGACAATGACGATATCCGGTCGCATTGGTATGAATCCTCGCGCTGGATGGGAAAAAGTGATTGTAAGAATCGCTTTTTCCGGATGTCAAGGAAATGCAGAGGTGAAAACGCCGAAGATTATGAATCGCGCTACGGCTTGTGAGCCACCATCGTGGCGAGGGCAAATCGAATCCTGCCGCATCTGCTTCTCAGTAGCGGCGGCCTGTCCTTGATGATCGACCTTGGAATATTGTAGGATTACGTGCTCTGTCATCCACCATGGGGGCGATTAGCTCAGTGGGAGAGCGCTTCCTTCACACGGAAGAGGCCACTGGTTCGATACCAGTATCGCCCACCACCAACCCGTTTTCCGGCATGTTTCCCGCACGTGGCCTTTGCCCTCTAAGCCGGACTTGACCGATACTGGACAGAATGCACTTCCTCGGCTAGACTTTCCAGGTGAACGGTTTCTTGTCTCGTGGCGTATTCAAGAGAGGATCAAACGAAAGAGAGGAGCCTATGCGTGGCTTGGCCTGGTCGTCACTGATCGTGGTGGTTTTACTCGTCACGGGCTGTTCAAGCACCCGTCAGGGGGCTATTGAGCAAGATTATGTCGCCCCCATGAGCATCTACAGCGTGATGGATGCCACATCCCTTGTTTACTCGGACCCGAAAGCCGCGGCTCCCGCCAATGATAACCCTTATCGCTGGTTTGGCTTTCTTCTCCATCCCGTCGGCCAGCTCCTTGATTATGGGATCAATCGCCCGCTCTACGCCATTGCTTCCGCTGCGCCCTACGTGTTCGGCTATACCTCAGAAGATGCGATGGTCGATTCTCAAAGACGTTGATGCTGCCATAGAAAGACTCCAGGGCTCGCTGCCGTCGGTAGCGGGCCCTTTCTCTTCCCGCGCCACGTTCGTCCCTTAACTTCGCTTGATCGTTTGGTGTATCCTGCCCTTGTTGGTATCCACTCCTAGCCGACAAATGCGCCATCCCTCTTCTCATCTCATCGTAATGGTTCTGTTGCTGTGCCTGGCCGGCGCGTGCCAAGCACCGCCCCCAAGGCCGGAGCTTCCGCCTTCCGAAAGCGACTTGGACCTACTGCGATCGACCAAACTGTGCGAACAACAAGAGCCCTTTCTGAAACGCCATCCGTCGATCGGTTTTGAACGACGGCCTTGGGGAACCGGAGAGGAGTTTCGCTTGCCCTCAGCGCAAAGTTCGCTCAAGGGCGACGAGTCGTACTTTTTCGACGAGGACGGCACGTTGGTGGGCGCCTTGTTTGTCTTTCCCATAGGCCTCGACCTGGCGCCGTATAGAACCCTGCGCAATACCTTGTCCCAGCTCAAACCGGCATTGGAATTTTATCTGACCGTCGCGAAGCTTGCTGATCGTGCCGGTATGGAAGCCAGTACGCTGTATCAGACGGGCGATGAAAAATCCACGACTCAATACCTGGTGTTGGGAAACCTGGACGCCCCGGTTCTTCTTGAGGCTTCTTTCACCATCGATCCGTATGTCCAGTTGTTCTCACCGTATCGAAAGGACTTTTTGGATCGACTGAGAGGCGCGAGCAATGGATCAACGGAGCACCGTCTAGACAAGCAGGGCGCGGAAGACAAAGAACCTTTTGCGTCGCTCCAGCAGTTTGCCCGAGGGCAAACCGCGCAACTCTCGTATTGCGGGAGTCGAAACGACGCCATCGCGCTTGACGCTTACAAGAAAGCCGGGACCAGCGGGTTTTCCAACAAAGTCTGGCAAGCGGAACTTCACCACAGACTGGGCATGGCCTGGGACGCCAAGGGAGAAACCAGCAAAGCGAAAGCCGAACTCCTCCAGTCTCTTTCTCTTCGGCCGAACAGCCCCGAGGTACTGAATAACCTCGGTACCGTGTATAAGACGCTGGGCGACAAGGACAATGCGATGGCGTCCTTTGAAAAGGCTGTCTCGGTTCGCCCTAATTACGCCATCGCGCGATACAATCTGGCACAGCTCCTCGAAGCGACCGACCGCAAACGAGCCATCACGGAATATGAGACCTATATCGCGCTGGTAGACGGCATCCCGGAAGAGGCCGATCGTATACTACTCACTAAACAACGCGTCAAAGAACTCAAGCGGTAGCCGGCCGCCCCCTATTGGCCGACAGCTACCCTTCCTGCGAGCAAAAGGATCAGCGACAACTCACGCTGCGGATTCGGGCCAGTGTTTCGATTCTACCGGCGGGATTTCTCTTGTTCTTCTTGGCTGGTCTTGCACTCGATGCACAAGGTCGTCACGGGTCTGGCCTTCAACCGCTTATAGGGAATCTCGTTTCCGCAACTTTCGCAGATCCCATAAGTATGGCCGGCCAATCGACCTAATGCTTCGTCGATTTTTTTGAGAAGCTTTTGCTCTCGTTCTCTGATCCGAAGAGAGAAATTTTGATCGGTTTCAGCCGAGGCCTGATCACTGACGTCCGGAAAGCTCTCCATGCCCTTCCGTTTCGTGAGGATATCTTCTACTTCCTGAAGGATCGCCGCTCGCTGGCGTTCAAGATCCAGCTGGATATCCGCATACTTTCCCCCGTTGCTGCCGGCGTCCGGAACCGTCTCGAGACTTCGGGATTTTTTTGCCTGAGAGCGTAAGGAGCGTCGCGTGGCTGGTTGGCCTATCTTCATACGTGAAGCGCCTCCACGGTTGGAAACTATAGCAGTCAGAAAGTTCTGCGGTCAATGCCGGGTAGAGGGCACCCCTCAACATTGGCGGACGCCGAACCACCTCATGAACCGTCAGTTTTCCTCAGAGATCGCGCCGCCCTTCAATTGATTTCACCAATGTGACCTCATCGGCATACTCGATATCCATGCCGACCGGAATGCCGTAGGCAATTCGGGAGACCCGAATATTGAAAGGCTTCAGCATCTTGGTGAGATAGATCGCCGTGGCCTCTCCTTCGATGGTCGGATTCGTCGCCAGAATGACTTCCGTTACCTCTCCCTGCTTCACGCGGTCAATCAACTCATCGGCACGAATATCCGAGGGCCCCACCCCGTCCAAAGGGGACAGCACTCCCATCAACACGTGATAAAGTCCTCGATAGCCGCCGGCTCGTTCAATCGCGTAGAGCGGACTGGGCTCCTCCACCACGAGAATTTTGGACCGATCGCGCTTGGGATCGCGGCAGAATTCACACAGCTCGCCTTCCGCAATGTTCCGGCACTCGATGCAAAAGGACACTCCATCCTTCACGGCTCGAATGGCATCCGCTAATCGGAGCGCATCCTCACGGTCCGATTTCAGGAGATGAAACGCCAACCGTTGCGCGCTCTTCCGGCCGATTCCCGGCAATCGGACGAATTCTCTCGCCAAGCGGGCGAGCAGTCCCTGTTGATCGATACTCACCTCCGATATCTCTCCGCCGCTGGGCGATCGTCCTTCAGAACAGCCCCGGAATCTTTAATCCGCCGGTGACGGATTTCATTTCTTCCGCCATCATTTCTTGCGCTTTGCGAAGAGCGTCATTGGAGGCGGCTACGACCAGATCCTGCAGCATTTCAACATCGCCCGATTTCACAACTTCCGGGTCCAACGTCACACCGACGATCTGCATGGCGCCATTGGCCGTCACCTTGACGATTCCGCCTCCCGCGGTCCCCGATACGGTTTTCGCCGCCGCTTGCTCCTGAACCTTTGCCATTTGCTCTTGCATGGCCTGCGCCTGCTTCATAATGTTCGACATGTTTCCAAATGGATTCTTCATTCATGGACCTCCTGTGGGAGCGACTTCGGGCTCACCTCAGCCAGTTCTCCCCCGAATAGTTCAAGTGCCTGCTTGACCAGCGGGTGCGCGCGCGCCTGTTGAAATAGGATCATCCGCTCTTCCGCTTCCTTTGCGGCGCGCAATTCTCTCATCGTCGGTCCGGAATCTTCTCCCTCGGGCACTTCGACGATGCG
>DASSBQ010000228.1:0-5906 GCA_035698625.1 Nitrospiraceae bacterium | reverse complement strand
ATTCCCCTTGCCAGTCTGGCAATACCCGACCGAACCAACGATGGCTCCATGCTTCCGAATCAGAAGAAAGCGAGTCGATGGTGAACGGGCTTCAACCGCGCGGAGACTGGCCTCCATCTTCTGCCAGCCATCAGAACTCATGCGGTCGGCGAATTCTCGGTAGGCTTCGACATTGAGGGCGGCGATAGCGGCGAAATCGCCGGCTGTTGCCAAGCTTATCATCTGTCCTGGCTAATCGGAAAAGTCCTGTGGTTTCGTATGGCCGCGGCGATTCCGCACGGCAAGTGTACGGAACATCGGAGGCGTATCCAACATCACGCGGAGATATACGCGGGAGGGGAAGCGGGCCTCCAGGTCTTTCCGAGTCATGCCGAGCTGATCCATCCGCAATGTGATCGCTTCAATTGGATCTGGAGGATAAATGGCGTGGTGCTGCGCCTCATAGACTTTCAAATCGTTCTGGCGTCGATGGCGTCATAGTCTGCAGGAACACGCTTGGCTGAGCCAGTGCGACAATCTGGGGAGACTAGCAGCCGGCCACTTGCAGAAACCAGAACGTATCACAGCCGGTGTATCGGTTGACCGAAGGTTGGCTTGCGGGTACCATCAAAACCGGAGCGTTTCGCTGCAATCCGCATGAGAAGAGATTCACGTGGAAAATCAGGCCGAAGATCAACCGGTCCTCAATTATATTCAGCACCTGGTCGCCGAGGAACACCGATTGTATCAGCAACGGGCGCTTACCAAAGCCGATCGCAAACGGCTTGCACAACTCCAGGTCGAACTGGACCAGTGCTGGGACCTCTTACGCCAGCGGCGCGCCCTTCGTGATGTCGGACTTGACCCAAACGAGGCGGAAATTCGCCCGCCGCAGATCGTGGAGAATTACGAGCAGTAGGGAATAGCGGCGGTAGCGGAGGATTGTTCGCAAGTCGGCTAGCAGGGTGAAGTTCTCACCGGGACTTGTTGGGCCGGACGGGCGAGGGCCGATTTCGTTTGGCTGCGGAATCGTGCCGGCGGCAGGCCGAATTCACGCTTGAAGGCGCGGTTAAACGCCGACTCCGACTCATAACCCACCTCGCCGGCGATCTCAACCACGCTGCTGTTCGTGGTGCTCAGCTTTTGTGCGCCCAGCCTCAGTCGCCAACGGGTCAGATAGGCTATGGGCGTCTCCGAAAGATAACGCTGGAAACGCTCGGCCAGCACCGAGCGCGACATGCCGACCTCGATCGCCAATTCGGCAATCGTCCAAGGATGGGCTGGCTGGCGATGGAGTAGGGCCAAGGCCTTCCCGACCTCCGGATCGCGGACGCCGGCCAGCCAGCCGGTTTGTTCGGGGGGAAGCAGCGCGATGTAGCGCCGCAACATTTCGATGAACAACACTTCAGACAGCTTGGCCAGGACGGCCCTGCCGCCTGGCTGAGAAATGTCCGCATCATCCACCGAGTAGCGGATGGAATGTTCCAGCCATTGGCCGGACGCATCGTTGCGAATGTTCACTTTCAGAATAGGCGGCAACCCGCCAAGAAAGATCTGGCTGAGTTGCGGCTCGCATGCCATGTAGCCGCAGATGACTTTGGTGATTTCTCCTCCGCCGCCGAGGCGGGAGACTTTCAGCCCTTGAGAGACCACCCGTTGCAGCTCCTGCAAGCTGTCTATCGGGGGGACAGGCGGGCCGTTGCCCATGATGTGTGGATCGCCGTGCGCGAGCACCACGATATCACCGGCGCTGATCGGAATCGGCCGGCCATCGCCTTCGACATGGATGTAGCCGCGCCCTTCGGTCAATAGGTGGTAGATGATGACATGCCGGGTTTCGAGCGAAAGATACGGAGCGGCGGTTCGCGAGGCGGGCGAGCGAAAACACCAGGGAGCGGAAAGCTCGGCGTTGTAAAATAGCGCCCCATCAAGCTGGACGGTCTTCAAGACCTCGGACAGGACATCCATTGCGATTCTCCGGCTAGTGGCGGATTCCCGGCACAATGTACCGGACGATTGAACAAGTCAAGTTTGCGTTTGGCACGCCACGGTCAAGAGTTTCGGACGGTCGGACAAGACGGCGAGCCGGTATTCTTCTATAGTTCGAGGCATCGCGCCGGACGAAGCCAAACCGAACCGGCCACACACAAAGGAGAATGAGCATGTCGACCAACGTTGTAGCACCGGAAGTGGACGGTTTAAAAACCCGCCTCAAGACGATTTGGACAGCCGGCGACTACGATCGCTTCTCGCGTTACATGGAAGGGGGCGCACGAGAGTTTTACGAGCGGCTCATGGTGGCGCCGGGGTGCCGATTGCTGGACGTCGCCTGCGGTTCCGGCCAGCTGGCCCTGATTGCCGCGAAGCAAGGGGTGGACGTGACCGGCGTGGATATCGCCGGTAATCTGGTGGAACGGGCCAGGGCTCGCGCGCTGGCGGAGAATCTGCCGGCCCGCTTCGAGGAAGCCGATGCGGAGGCGTTACCGTTCGAAGCGGCGACCTTCGATGTGGTGACGAGCCTCATCGGAGCCATGTTCGCGCCGCGCCCGGAACTGGTGGCGAAGGAACTGCTCCGGGTCTGCAAACCCGGTGGCATGATTGCCATGGCCAATTGGACGGCGGAGGGATTCGTAGGGCAGATGTTCAAGACCGTCGCGCAATTTATCGCTCCGTCGGGAATGCCATCACCGGTGTTGTGGGGCGATGACACCATGGTCCGCGAACGGCTCGGCGGGGGACTATCGGACCTTCGTCTGAACAGGCGGCATTATACGTTTAGTTATCCTTTTCCGCCCTCGGAGGTGGTGGAGTTTTTCCGTCTCTACTACGGTCCCATGAACCGGGCGTTCGCATCGCTGGACGAAGCCGGCGTTGGGCGTCTCCGCCGGCAACTCGAGATGCTTTGGTCGTCGCACAATCGAGCGGCAGCCGATAGCACGACGGTTTACGCTGAATACCTGGAGGTCATCGGCACACGAGCCTAACCGGGCATAAGGAGCTTTCGGGATGTCCGGCTCGGGCCGCATGCAGCGAATGGGGCGGGGGAGAGGAGCGTTTCCTAAAGGACCGCACCTCCGCCCTTCTGCGCACTCTCCGGTCCACGTGTCGAATGGCACCGCGACCCAGTGCGGTAAAGCCCGACTGACAAAGAAAAAAGTGGAGCTTTACAAATGACGAATAGGAGGCACGTTTCGGCCTGTGGCGCGAAATGGTTCCTGACACCTTTTCTTCTCCCCACCTTTTCTTCTCCCCTCTGTGATTTGTTTCGCCCTGCCATGGTCAGAAATACGCGGTGAGCAATGGGGACATACTACATTTCAAGGACGGTCTGGTCTATCGGCGTGTGAGGGAAGGGGTGAAGTCAAAGAGTTGATGGCGTATGGCCGATGGGAGGACGGACGGAGCGTGTTCGCAGCCGGCCGATTAATGCTTCTGAACGACGAGGGGCCAACGGCCGCCACGCGCCGGACATGAGTGCCAAAATAGTGGGGACGAGCCGGCCCTCCCCGTTTGGCCCGCCGTTATTTCGGGCGATCTCAGCGTTCCCCTTCTTTGCACTGATCCTCCGGCAGATCGGCGTGTCTTTTACTGTATGCTGACCACCTTCAGGTCGAAGAACAGGGTCCTGCCGGCTAGAGGATGGTTGAAGTCAAGGAGCACTGTATCATCTTTGACCTCTGTTACGATGGGTTGAACATCTCGACCAGATGTATCTTTCCCGTGGAGCCGCGTGCCGACCCGGACGTCTTGAGGAACCCTCTCTTTGGGTACCTCGTGGAATGCGTTCGGATCTCTGTCCCCGTAGCCGTCCGATGACGGCACGATCACGTGTTTCTCTTGCCCAACCACCATCCCCTCCAGCGCCGACTCGACACCAGGGACTATCTGATTGGCACCTTGCGTGTAGGTTAACGGGTCTTTTCCCACGTTGGTGTCGACCACCTGGTTGTCTTCTAACTTGAGAGTATACTCCAGAGAGATCACTTTGCCCTTTGATACAGCCTCGGTCATCGGTGAACCTCCTTTTAGTGCGGCGTGGTGCACTTCGCCACTCTAACAAGCGATACTCTCATGCGCAAGGGGCATGCATGCAGTCGATCGCGAGCAGGTGCACCTTCTTTCGTCCGAGTCGGACTGCCAGGCGCCGCGACGCGAACTTCCTCGCCTGGGAATGTTAAGCGGTACGCAATCGTGTTCCTTCTCATAAACCTTGCGCCAATGAGTGGCGTGGCAGCGGCTAGATCCCGAGGTGCAATGGTTCGTCAACCTTGTACAGACAACGGAAAAGCGGGCCAAGTGGTTTGGGACTCATGCACGAGGTGAGCGTCGAACGGCGCGGAGGCGAGGCTGAATACAAACGGCAAGGTACGTTTCACGATACAGAGGCCGCCACGAGTCGAGCCGGGAAACGCTTTCCGACGCCGTTTACCCACCTATCCTATCGAGCGTTGAGGGAGAGCTTACAGACCGGCATGTGAGCTTATTGCGCGATGGGAGACAGTAATCTCCGGAGGCTGACGGAGCGTCTGATAGACGACGCAGTAACGCTCGGTGAGACGAAGGAGTGTGGCGAGTTGCTCTTCCGTCGCATCTGTCTGAAGGTCGAAAAATAGCCGGATGCGTTGCAGGCCAACCGGTGTCTCCTTCGAGACGCCGAGGGTGCCTCGAAAATCCAGATCGCCTTCCGCCCGTACCGTTCCCTCGCGAATGGCAATGCCGATGGAAACGGCAACGGCGCTCAACGTCACCCCGGCGCAGGCGGCAAGCGCCTCCAGCAGCATGTTGCCGGAACAGGCCAGAGTTCCGTTCCCACCGGAAGCCGGATGCAGGCCGGCCTGCACGAGTGCGTTCCCCGTTTGCACGTTGCATGCAATGCCGGCCCCGATTCGACCTTCAGCTTTCAGAACCACGAGCGCCGCTTCCGGAAGTTCTCGATACCGTTCCTTCAAGGGCGCTTGGAGAGATCGGAGGGCTTCTGCCTTCATCATGTACCTCGCTTGTAATGGCGTGAGACGGAACACGCTGTCAAAGTCTGTGAATCACATGTGGAGAATGGCGCCCAAGCCATCCGACAATACCCTTCCATTTTTAGACCGGGTTCTGGTCGATGAGTTTCTGCACCAGAGCGGAATCGAGGTAGGCGCGTACCTCGACGATCATTTCGTCCTTGAACCGCATGATCCAACAATAGCGATTGTCGAAGCGCATGCCGTTCTCCGCGGTCGCCAATGAGCGTAATTCCACGATGGCCCAGTCGCCGTCTGTGAACACCTGTTCGACATGGAGTTGTGTTCCGCCCGGCAAGATCTTATTGAGCCGGGCGAACGTGTGCGCGTGAAAGTCTGCTTTCGACGTGTAGTGACCGGCCAGCGGATGCGTCCCTTGGACTGTCCAGTCCACATCGTCGGCCACATGCGCAAAAAATCGATCCCCGGAGCCAGTCTCCAGATGCGCGAAGATCCTCCTCACCGTCTCAGCCGAAATGGTCGTCGCCACGGTCGCTTTCTTATTTTCAGTAACGGTCGTTGGACTTAACTGCAACGGGAAGAAACCGCGACATTCTACTTTTTCGAAATGGGCAGGTCTACGGCTAGGAGAGTCCTTCGACTAATTCAGAAAGTGGACGGCTGGGCCTCAAGTGCTGGACAGGAGCGCAGGTACTCGTCTCTTCGACCAGCGTGAGCAATCGGCTCACGAGGATTTGGGGAGGTTACTGGAAGGCGAAGACATACTCATCACGACGAGATGTTAATGCTCCTAGGTCTTACTCGTCGCCTTGTGGGACTGTCGCTTCTTCCAGTCGTCCGTCAATAGTCCCGAGAATCCCCAGTTCGCTTCCGCAATCTCTTGAATCACGACGTGCGTGTGCTCTGGATTCTTTCCGAGTATGCGGACAAGCGAATCTGTCACCTCTCGCACAAGCTGCG
>DASSBQ010000227.1:0-8239 GCA_035698625.1 Nitrospiraceae bacterium | reverse complement strand
AGGAGGTCCGGGCTGCACCAACGTCGGAGCCGGAGGTCCGGGCTGCACCAAAGCCGGCGCCGGCCTCGGAGGAGGCGCCGGCTGAACGGACGCCTGAGGCGGAGCAACGGGAGGCGGTGGAGTTGGAGCGGGCGCCTCCTTCGCCTGTACAGGAGCCGGCTTCGACTGCACCGGCGGCGTCGCCACAGGTTTCGGAGGAACGGGAATAGGCGCAGGCTGGACGGGTTTGGAAGGCGGCTTGGCCTTTTCCACGCGCGGTTCGACTTTTGTTTCTGGCATGGGTGCAGTGACCAGAGAGACCTGCACGGCGGACAATGGACGCTCCACGTTCTTTTTGAAACGAAATCCCGCAATGACGGCCAGCACGCAGACGTGAAGAATAAGCGACACAACCAGCGTCTTGCGGAGGCGATCCTTCCTTCCGCCGCCGGGCCCTCCGGCCAGGAATAACGCATGTTGTCTGGATAAGACTTGAGACGTCATCTCGTGCGAATACGTGCCTCGTCAGAGCGCATGCTGCGAAGCACTATTTCTTTCGCGGTTGGACCGGCACCACGTTCTGTTCGCTCATGCGTTCGGCGCCGCCCGTGGGATCGGTCACCATGCCGAGCTTCTCGATTCCGGCTTTCTTCACGCTGTCCATAACCTCGACCACAATTCCATACGGTACATCTTGATCCGCGCGGAGATAAACCGAGACTTCGGAGCTTTGATCTTTCAACGTTCGAAGCTTGCGCTCCAATTGCACGGGACTCACCGGGTCCTTGTCAAGAAACAAACGCCGGTCGCGTTCGATGGAAAGCACGGCCCTGGTTTCAGGCTTGATGGTGTTCGTCGCCGACTTCGGAAGATTGATATCGATTCCGCGATACAGCATCGGCGCGGTGACCATGAAGATAATCAGCAACACCAAGACGACATCGACCAGCGGAATCACGTTAATCTCCGCCATAAAGCGGCGATGCCTGGTCTCGAACGTCATCCCTGCACTCCGACGGGCGTTTGCTTCTGGCGCGCTTGCATCGAGTGCATCACCTCAACCGTAAAGGATTCGATGCGAAACACCGTCTTCCTGATTCGGCTCAAGTAATAATTATAGGCGATGACCGCCGGTATCGCCGTAAACAATCCCGCAGCGGTAGCGACCAGGGCTTCGGAGACGCCGGGGGCGACCGCCGCGATGCTGGCCGTTCCTTGAAGGCCGATCTCCCGGAACGAATCGATAATGCCCAACACCGTTCCCAGAAGGCCGATAAACGGAGTAATATTTCCGGTCGTGGCCAGCACCGGAAGATACGATTCCAGATAGGAAATCTGATTCTGTACTAAATAGCCCACCGTTTTGTCGATATAGTGATGGTCTGCGGGGGCGTGGACCTGGTCGCGAACGGACGCCACTTGCCCATACGACAGGCCCGCCCCGTCGTTCTGAGCCGTCCAGAGCCGGTCCATGATTCCTTGAAAGACCCGCGCACTGGGGCTGCCTTCGACTCGTTTGGATTGGCGATACAATTCCTCAAGGTCGCGGATCTTCGTGAAGGCGGTGAAGAAGCGCTGATCCTCGCGGTCCGCCGTCTTAAACACGCGCCATTTATAGAGGATCACCGCCCACGAGATGACCGAAAAAAGGAACAAGAACAGCAAGACAATCTTCGACACCGCGCCCAGCGATCCAAACAACATGGGTCCCGACTGAAACATCAGCTTAGACCTTTCCCTTCAGGTGAGAGACCATGTAACGAGATAGCATGGATTGTACCAAGTGCTGGGGAAATGGCGGGGCCGACGGGATTTGAACCCGCGACCTCCAGATTGACAATCTGGCGTCCTAAACCAAGCTGAACGACGGCCCCGCGCAAGCAATGACGGCGGAAGAGTTTTACTGAAACCAATAATCGGCCGACTCAATCAAGATACAGTAGAGCGTCTCTTTGTACACCACACGTAATGGTTTCGGCAATGCCCTACCGCAATTGTTTCAACTGCCATTTTGGTAGGCGGAACAGGGATCGAACCTGCGACTTCTGCCTTGTAAGGGCAGCGCTCTCCCAACTGAGCTATCCGCCTGATTTTCAAAGGTGTCAAAAGATTTTCGGGATGCTATCAACTCTCTCCCACCTTGTCAATGATAATGGCGCATTGTTCTTGCACAACTTGCAGTCAGGACCACGTCCACGGGACGCCGTCTCTATTTTGTGTCGGGCACCCGGCGCTTGTCGGTCGAGGACCTGTGGCGCGGGAAGCACGTTGTGTGTATTTTTTTCAATCGTCCCCGCTCCACATGCGTATAGATCTGCGTCGTCGCGATGTTCGCATGACCGAGCATCGCCTGCACCGATCGCAGGTCGGCCCCCCCTTCGAGCAAATGCGTGGCAAATGAATGCCGCAGCATGTGCGGCGAAGGCGGCGCCGAGAGGCCGGCCCGTTTTGCTCGATGCCGCAGCAGCTTCCAGAATGCTTGACGCGTCATGGCGGTCCCTCGCCTGGTGATGAAGACATAGGATGACGATCGATGCTTCAGAAGCAGCGGACGCGTGTGGAGCAGGTACTGCTTCAGTTTTTCGGCGGCGACGCCCCCCATGGGAACAAGGCGTTGCTTGTTGCCCTTCCCGGTTAGGACCACGAAGCCGGATTCAAGGTTGAGTTCCGCTACGCGCAGCCGGACCAGTTCGGAGACCCGCAGTCCGGTGGCATACAGCACTTCCAGCATGGCGCCGTCCCGCGTGTCCTCCGGCGTCCGCCGCACAGCGATGTCGAGCAAGCGCGTGACTTCGTCTATTCCAAGCGCCTTCGGCAGCCGCCGGCCGCGCCGCGTGCTTCGCATGCCGGCCGCCGGATTCTCCTTGAGCACGCGATCCTCGATCAGAAATCTGAAAAAGCTGCGGACGGCGGCAAGGCATCGCGCGCAGGATGCGTGCGCGAGGCCGCTGCGGTGAAGAGCTTCGAGAAATTGCTCGAGCAGCTGCGGCGTAACTTCAACCGGATCGCGGATACCCCTGAGCGCCATGAACGATTGAAGCTTATCGAGATCCGATCGATATGCGCACAACGTATTGGGCGAGAAGCCCCCTTCCAAGCGGAGGGAAACACAGAATCGTTCGGAGAGTTCGTCGAAGGGACGGCGGCCGTTTGTTTCGACCGGCACAATAGTACGGGACCTCATAGGCGAGCATCCGATCCGCGCCGTGACTATAAACAAGCTGCCTCAACAAGACAACGCTAAACCGGCTCCTTTCTTGACACCATTCCGGCCGTCTCCTATAGTGAGTTCCGTAGCGCAGCGCGATGAGAAGGTTGAAATAGTCCGTGTCTTCACCCGCCTAATCGGCGCGTCTGGAGTTCCTTTCTGCAGGTCGTGTTCGTGTCCTTCGCAAAGATCGCCCGGCATGGCCGGTGAAGCGCCGGTGTGAGCAACACATCTCCGCTCGCGGGAGAACCACATTCTGTTCTCAAAAGTCTCACGAGCCGCCGCTTTAATCAGGAGACGATGGTCCTTCTAGCCGGTATCCGTTCACGCGTCCTCCTTGCGATCGGCCTGCTGCTCGCTTCGTTCGTCGGTCTTAGCCATGGCGCGGAGCCGGCTGTCGCGGCGAAAAGTGCCGCGCCGCAACGAACTCCTCAAGCCAAATCTCCCGCGGCCCAGGCCCAGGCGACTCTGGATCAAGCCAAACGGCTCATCGACTCCGAGCAGCCGGAAGCCGCTGCGACGATCCTTCGAAAATTTCTCGGCGCCTCTCCCGGCGCAGATCACCTCGATGACGCCTATCTCTTAATGGCCGCCTCGATGTACGGCATGAAGGAATATGGGGAAGCCACCAAGTACCTGACCCAACTGTTCGGAGAGTTTCCTTCCTCGGAACTGATCGATCGCGGCAAATTGCTCCTGGCAAAAACTCATGCCAAGGCAGGGAATGTGGATTTGGCCTTGCCGCTTCTCTCCGAAGTTCGGAGCCTTTCCTCCGATTCGAACACCAAACGTGAAGCGTTGCGTCTCACCGGAGAATTTCAAGTCCAGCGAAAGGATTTTCTCCGCGCGATTCAGGCCTGGCTGGATGAAATGAGTCTCGAAACCGACGAACAGCCGCATGAAGCGGAGCATCGCATCCGGGAGCTGGTACAAACCCAATTGGACCGGCCCGCGTTGATTCGCGTCCGCGATGCCTATCCCCGATCCTTCCCGGGTGATGCGGCATTGATCAAGCTGATCGATCTTCACCAGACGGCCGGTGAAGATCATCTGGTGGAACGCAATGTCAGGCTGTTTTTGAGCCGCTTCCCTTATCATCCGCATGCCGAGAAAGCCACGGCACAGCAGGCAGCCGTCCGCGCCAGAATGAAATCCCATCCCTACAGCATGGCCGCCGTCTTTCCGCTCTCCGGCAGACTGGCCCCTTACGGAACTGAAGTTTTGAACGGCATCCAGCTGGCGCTGGAGCGGGCGAAGGAGAATCCCGATGGACCGTCCGTCGGTCTGATCGTGAAGGACACTGAATCGGACCGCGGGGCGTTTCTCGACGAGCTATCGGAGCTGCTCTTTAATGATCGGCCGGTCTCGGTCATCGGTCCGCTCTTGTCCAAAAATCTGCCGGTCATGGCGGAACTGGCGGACCGCGCGCGGATTCCATTGATCACGCCCAGCGCCGTCATGCCTAATCTCCGCCGCCTGGGCAACTATGTGTTCAGCACCTCCCTGACGTACGCCCACCAAGCGAAAGGGATCGCGGATTATGGCGCGCGGGAACAAAAATATCGCCGGTTTGCCATCCTTCACCCGGATACGGCTTATGGACGCGAACTCGCGCGTCTGTTCAGTCAAGAGGTTCGGCAGTATGATGGAGAGATCATCGCGATCGAGAGTTACAAGGAGGGCGATACCGATTTTCGCGCCGCGATCCTCAGGCTCAAAGCCGAAGATCTTAAGAAATATGGCGTCGAAGTCCCGATTGAACCAGAGCAGACAAAAGGCCAGGCCAAGCCGCCGTCCGGAAAGAAGAATAAACGGATGCTCTATTCGCCGGGGTTCGATGCCATTTTTCTCCCCGGCCGCTCGCTGGACGTCGGCCTCCTCGCAACCCAACTGGCGTTCCACGACATCATCGTTCCGATTCTCGGCGCGAACGGCTGGAACAGTCCCGACTTCGCGCGAATCGCCGACCGGTCCATCGAGGGCGGGGTCTTTGTCGATGGCTTCTTTGTTGACAGCCCGAATCCGATTGTGCAGGAATTCGTCGAGCGCTATCGGCGCCGCTACCAATCGGCGCCCACGCTGTTTGCCGCGCAGGGATACGATGCGGCGCGCGTCGTGTTGGAAGCGCTGCGCAAAGGCGCGACATCGGGGGAAAGCGTGCGGGATTACCTGCTGCTGCACCACGATCTTCCGACGTTGGCGGGACCGTCGGACTTCAGCCCGGAGGGCACGCTGAACCGGCATGTCTTCGTGATCCAGGTGAAGCAAGGCAAATTAATCCAGGTTGAATCGGCCCCATGAATTCATTGTCCCAGGTGCTTCATACACTGTCCTATATGGGCCTGCCGTTGCTGCTCGCGATGGTGCTCCATGAATACGCCCATGGCTGGACGGCCAATTACTACGGCGACCCCACGGCGCGTTTGCAGGGCCGGTTGACGCTCAATCCACTGGCGCACATTGATCCATTCGGGACGGTGATCTTGCCGCTCATGTGCCTGCTGATGCCCGGTGGGTTTTTCATCGGGTGGGCCAAACCGGTTCCCATCGACCCGCGGCAACTGCGCGACCCGCGTCCGAACATGGCTCTCATTGCCGCCGCGGGCCCCGGCATGAACCTCCTGCTTGCGCTTGCCAGCGCGGCCGTCTTTGCGGGACTCTTGAAGCTCGAGCCGTCCCTGTTGGGCTACTGGACTGATACCCCCATGGAGCCCGGGCAGGATTGGCCGGGAACATTCTTGCTGCCGCTCGCCGTGATGTGCGTATATTCGGTCATGATCAATGTGCTGTTGATGCTGTTCAATTTGCTTCCGATCCCACCGTTGGACGGCGGCCGGATCATGACGAGCCTGCTGCCGATGCGGCCGGCATTGGCGCTGGCCAGGCTTGAGACTTATGGCATGTTAATCATCGTCGGGCTCATCGTCCTGGATCCGCAGATCAGGGTGATCACGACGATTACCCACACATTGGTCGATCATATCGCCGGCAGCGTCCTGGCGACCGCGACCTCCTTCGGCACCGGAATTCCCCAATGACGACCGGACGGAAACGAGTGCTCAGCGGCATGCAGCCAAGCGGCTTGCTCCACCTCGGCAACTGGCTGGGCGCGCTCGATAACTGGAAAACACTTCAAGAAGAGTATGAGTGCTTTTTCTTCGTGGCTGATTGGCATGCCCTGTCGACCAATTATGCCGACACCAGCCGCATCCGCGAATTCGTCCGCGAGATGTTGATCGACTGGCTCGCCGCCGGCATTGATCCGGCCCGATCCACCGTCTTCATCCAGTCGCGTGTCCCCGACCATGCGGTCCTGCATCTGCTGTTCTCGATGATCATTCCCATCTCCTGGCTGGAACGGAATCCCACGTACAAGGAGAAGCAAGAGGAGATCAAGGAACGGGATCTCGCGACGTACGGCTTCCTCGGCTACCCCGTGCTGCAGGCGGCGGACATCTTGATTTACAAGCCCGATTACGTCCCGGTGGGCAAAGACCAGCTTCCGCACCTGGAACTGACCCGGGAGCTCGCGAGACGGTTCAATAGCCTCTACCGGCCGGTGCTCCCAGAACCGCAAGAACAACTGACCAGGTTTCCAAAAGTACTCGGCACCGACGGGCGCAAGATGAGCAAGAGCTACGGCAATACGATCAATCTCTCCGATCCCGAACCGGTCGTTCGCCAGAAGCTGAAAACCATGGTCACCGATCCGGCGAGAGTGCGTCGCCACGATCCCGGCAACCCGGACATCTGTCCGGTCTTCGACTTCCATAAGATTTTTTCTCCCCTACCGATCATCGAACAAATCAACCGGGAGTGCCGGACCGCGGAAATCGGATGCATCGACTGCAAGAAGTTGGTCGCCGATCGCATCGTGGAACGCATGGCGCCGATGTGGGAGGCGCGCGCCTCGCTCACCAAAGATCCGAAGCATTTGGAGGACGTCGTCGAGAACGGAAGCCGCCGGGCCGCGGCAGTGGCGCACCGGACGTTGGAAGAAGTTCAGGACGCGATGAAGATTTGAATCTTTCGGCCGGCAGAGGACCGTTTAAAAGGGCGACGCGAGCTTCCGCCACACTTCAGTCAACCGGCGCTGAACGGGGGCACGGACGTTGATGAAAGACACCCCGAACTCCGAGGCCTGAGCCCAACGCACAACGGCGCCGTCGACCGTGATGGGATTCGACTCGTTGCCCGTAAATATACAGAGTTCCAGCTCCAACCCCGCTTGGACGGTGACGGTGCTTTTAATCCGGCATCCATCCGGAGACAAGTCCAGCAACTCCCCATCCCCCTGCAGTTTCTTGCCTTTGATCAAGAAGTGACTGCGGAACTGCACACGAACCCGCACATGTTTGCGTTTATTTGCCGCCGGCTGCATGGTTGACCTGCCCGCTTGCCGTAAAAGGTATTCCCCTACTAGCAATGCCCGATTTGGAGCATAGGACAAAAGACGCGAAAAGGCGAGCAAACAGCGGGAATGCGCCGCATCGCCCGGCGGCATTCACAGGATGGCGCTTCTTCCATTCTCCGGCAGAGAAGAAATTATAGTTACAATGTTTGCGGTTTCGGCTCCGACAGCGCTTTCCCGGCGGACTCCAACAAGTCCCTCGCCACGATGATAGGAGCCTTGAAATGAATGGCAAGCGCAATGGAATCGGATGACCGGCTGTCAAAGATCTTTTCCTGGTCCTTGAATGTCACCGTCAGCGCCCCGTAGTAGGTGCCGTCCTTCAATGTGATCACCGTCTTGGTAACTTTCCCACCGAACGATTCGAGGATCGTGTGCATCAAGTCATGCGAGAGCGGGCGAGGAAGTTTTTGTCCCATCAAGACGCTTTGAATAGACCCGGCGACGGTGTGATCGACGAAAATGGGGATGACCTTTCCTTCGGCTTTGAGCAGCACCACTGGCCCGTGATCGGAAAGCCGGACCTGCACATCCGCAATTGTCACAAGGGAAGTCTCATCGGCCAGCACTTGAGGAGCCGCGTCCGAGAAGACAAGGAGCGCTGACACCAGCAAGGCCGCATACACCCGACGGTTCGTGCC
>DASSBQ010000226.1:0-5186 GCA_035698625.1 Nitrospiraceae bacterium | reverse complement strand
AGTCATGCGCCAACCGCATGCTTCCAGCACGTACATGAAGAGCGAAGGCAGAAGGATCAGCAGCAGCGCGCCTGGTCCGAGTCGAGCGATCGCGCCATAAATATTGCCGGGACCGATATGCCAAACGATGGCGCCGAGGGTGAGCAGGCCGAGCGTGAGAAGGATTAATCTGAGCACGTGGCGTAGCCGCGATCATCCTTCATGGGAGTGGACCATGCACACGGAGGTAGAACGTCGCGCGATGCTCTATATCCCGGCGCGCGCGATCGCGGAGGGACGGATCAGCCATACCATGATAAGCCCGAACGCCGTTGAGCCGAGCACCGCCATCCAAAGGAACCAGTCCAGCTTGTCGAACACCGCGAAGAGCAGTACCACCACGGAAAAATCCCGGCTGGCGACATTCTTCAGAATAAATTGCGACCATGCCGCTTGATGCGGTGTGCGCCACCCTCGCGTCGCGTCGATCTTCTGAGCCTTGGTCACCAGCCAAAACGAAAGCGCGTTCCCCAACACCGCAACCGAGCCGAGCGTGAGCGGAATCCATTCGGCTCCCGATCCTCTCTGTCGCAGATAGGCCCCCCATGCAATTCCGGCGAAAATGGCCATATGGACGACGTTGTCCATCGCAATATCCAGCCAAGCGCCGAAAGCCGACTCTCGGAATGTGAGCCGCGCCACTTCTCCATCACAGCAGTCGATCACGGCGGCTAGTTGAAAAAGGAGTGCCGCCGCAATGCCGGCGGTATAGCTTCCGAAAGCAAATCCCAGGGCGGCCAGAAGGCCCACCAGGCTCGCGACCATCGTGATGACATTCGGAGAGGCGCCGAGAACAAGAAAGAGTCTCGTAAGCACACGGGAGACAGGACGATTGAAATATCGATCGACCACCCCTTCATATTCGCCCTTCAGGGATTGGAACAGCGTACGCTCGGCCGATGCGGCGCTCAGCTGGTCCCAGACGTCGCGATACCACAGCCCGTCGCCGGTGGCCGTAATGACGACTCGCACACGGCTCTCTGCAGCTGCCCTCTCCAACCACCGGCGAATCGGAATTCCTGCCCCGCTGTCCGGGGCACCGGCCTGATTGCTCCCGGCCGCCCCAAGGACGCCGGCGGGCAGGACCACAAGGTCCGCCGCAATTTGGCTGCCCTCGAAGCCCGTTTGGTTATGAAACGATACAAGCCGGTCGCCGCGTGATTCGATAGCCGGATTGCGACGGCCCGCCTGCGGCTCGCGCTCAACAGCCGCTCGTGCGACGATGAGAGACTCCCCGCCTTGGACGGCGCGCAGCTGCTCAATCAATCTCTTGGGGTATACGGCTTGTACGCCGGCGATCAGACAGAACCCGTGCACCTCCGCTCCCAGAGATTCCCAGGTCCGCGGATCATTTAAAGGAAATTCCCGAATCGGCATCCACCGAACCGGGATGGTGACTCGGGGACCGCTGAGCAGCGCCTGCTTCAGCATTTCCTCTTCTGCTCCGGCCAGGACGATGAGTTGGCGGATGCCTGCCCGTTGAAGGGTCAGCACGGTCCGTTGAAACAAGGGCATGCCACCCACCCTCGTCAATGGCCCCACCTCGCTTAAACCGCGGCCGGTCCGATCTGCGAACAACCCCGTATTGGGCAACAAAATCCCCGTGGACAATTCCTGGATTTCCGTGCCTCGCTGAAGAATGCTTTCACTCATTGAAAAATACTCGCGGTGCGTCAATCGTATCTCGTACGCCAAAGTAGGAGTTGGTGCGCCGGGACGCCGCCCTTACCCGATCTCACCGCCCGTCCCGCGCAGTCTTCTCACCCACCCGATCCTCGGATTGCTTCGCAACCCATACCCGAGCCGTGCGCTTTCCAATTTCACCCACCCGCCCCGCGCACGCCGTGCGCTTTCCCGGGTCGCGCTTCACAGCTTAGGCAGTATGTCACGCTCGGCTCGTGCTATATCTTCGGGAAAGTCGATCTCGGCCCAGGGCAGTCCGCCGATCTTCTCATGACCCACCGGGACGTGCTGAAAAAAGTCGCGGAGCGCGTCTTCATATTCCATGGTCCAGACGTCCCGATCCACATGCGCCTTGAGCGACGCAACCATGTGCCCGGTGTCGGCATGCCGAACCTTTAAAAATCCGACTCCCTCGCCGGCGTAGTCATAATGAAGCGGCATGTGCTTGGTCAGTGCGATGACCCGCTTCCCTTCCACCACCACCATGCATTCTTCACCCTGCTGTTTTACGGTCTCATCCATCAACAAACAATTGGGAAACCGCGACTCCACCAGCCGGCGAAGGATTTCCCGATGAAACAGCACATCGGCATCCATAATGATGAGGTCGTCATCGAAGGCAGCGCGGGCAATCCACAGTGAAGAGATGCTGCCGCGATGAAACTGTTCATTCACCAGATACGACACCGGGATGCCGGCGTATTCCGATCCGACGGCGGCCCGGATCATCTCCTGCTTGTATCCCACCACCAACACGGCGCTTCGGACACGCAAACCGGATAAGGCGTCGAGGTAGCGATGGATCAGAGAATGCCCGCCGAACTCGATCAAACACTTGGGCCGATGCTGGGTGACCGGCCACAATCGCTTGCCGACCCCGGCGGCCAGAATGATCGCTTTCATGAGGGGACCGCGGCGCTTTCAAGCGTTTGCTCGAAAGCCCGAAGGAAACCCTGCACATTATCCACCGTCAGGACGCCCATGTTGGCAATCCGAAATGTCTTCCCCTCGAGCGGCCCTTGGCCGGCATAGATGACATAGCCCTGCTCCTTCAAGCGGTCATGGAGCGTCTGGTACGAAAGACCGGCCGGCATGTGAAAACACGTGATCGTGTTGGATTGAAGCTCGGGCGCCAGCATGGGTTTGACACCGAGCGCGCGCAATCGTTCGCGGATCATCGCGGAGACTTTCTTATAGCGATGAATGCGATTCGCCACGCCTTCTTCCAGCAGCTCATCGAGCGCCTCTTCGAACGCATAGTAGAGCTGCACCGCCGGAGTGAATGGGACCGTGCCGTTGCCTTGATCGTCTACGTAATGGGTCAGATGCAGGTACCACGATCGCTTGGGATACCGGCGCATGCGTTCCAGAAACCCTTTGCGAACCAGCACAAACGAGGCGCCGGGAAAGCCCTGAATGCATTTGCCCGCCGTCCCCGCCACCATATAGATATGTGAGCCGGGAATGTCGATGGCTTCTCCGGCTAATCCACTGACCGAGTCCAGCACACACACCCGATTCTGACTGTCCACGACATCGGCGAGTTCTTTGACATTATTGATCAAGCCGGTGGTCGTCTCATGATGCACCATCGCCACCGCATGGACCTCGGGATGCTGCCGTAGCGCCAGCCGCAACCGTTCGGGGTCCAGCCGGGTGGACCAGTCGAGCTTGAGCTCCGATACCCCGAGCCGATGCAGGCCGATCATATTCGAAATCCGTTCTCCGTACACTCCGTTGTTGATGACCATCATCCGCTTGCCGTGGGGCAGACAGGACATGACGGCGGCTTCCACCGCGGCCGTTCCGGACCCGCTCAGGACAACCGCCACATAGTCGGATTCCGCCCCCGGCACAAAAGCCTGGAGCAGCTTCTGCTGGATGCGGTGGAGAAGTTCGGAAAATTCGGACTCGCGATGGCAAATATCCGGGCGCTGTAGAGCACGCCGGACTCGCTCACTCACGTTCACCGGGCCGGGATTGAGTAAAATCATGAATGTACCTCGTAGATCATGAAGTGTGTCTTGGGATTGGCCTAAGAGCCTGGAGCCGATGGCCCATAGCGATAGCACAAGCAACCAGATCGACCGCGATACGTTGTCGGCCAAGCGCTCCGTTCCTTAGAAGACGTGCCACGTCACTCAATGGCCTTCATGAACCGCTGTGTAATTTCCGGCGGCTCAAGAAGAACGCGCCCGGCATCCTCAGCCAGCTCATTCACCTTGATGAGCAACATGCTGGGACCGTCTCTCTTCAGCAGATCCTTGAATTCATAAACGATGTCTTCCCGCTCGCGGACTCGTTCTACGTTCGCGTATCCGGCCGCCTTTGCGACTTGTTCCAAACGGACGACATTGGAGATGGTGGGCTGGTTGCCGGTGCTGCCATAGACTTCATTGTCAAAGACCACATGAATAAAGTTTTTCGGTTGAAGGGACCCGACCGTAGCCAACGTACCCATCCCCATCAGGACATTGCCGTCTCCGTCAAAGACGACGACCCGTTTGGCCGGCTTGGACAGAGCCACGCCAAGGCCGATCGCGGCGGCCACTCCCATGGAACCGATCATATAGAAATGCGTCGGCCGATCGGCGATCTTAAAAGCCTCCCGTGATGGAAAGCCGTTGCAAATAATAACCGGTTCGTCATTCAACAATTCGAGAATCGCCGCCATCGCCTGGGCGCGGCTTTGCATGGTGCCTTGTTCCGGTCTCATGGATGCAGCCCCTTGACGATTCCTTTTTTGATGATCAGCGCGACGGGGATCCGCTGTTTCATGAACGTTTCTCCGAGCCACTTGAGATCATCATGAAGCGTCTGCTCCGACAGGATGCGATGCGGAATTTTCATGGTATCAAGCAATTGCGGCATCGTCTCGCCCATGACCAAGTGCTCGGGGGCGTCCTTTCCCTGATAACCCCGCCACGACACGATCAATACGCAGGGCTGCCGGTAGATGAGATTCAATGAAATCAACGCATTGAGAGAAGTCCCCAACCCGGAATTCTGCATGAGGACCGCGGGAACTCTACCGGCCATGTAGGCGCCCGCCGCCATTGCCACCGCTTCGTCCTCCCGGACGGCCGGCGTGTAGACCTTCCGCGTCATGAGTTCCGCGATGATGCCGCCCAGCATGGAATCGGGAACTCCGGTAAAAAAGTTGACGCCCATATCTTGCAAGGCCTGAACAAATACATCGCTCTCGATCATAGGACTTCCCCGTCACGGCGTGCGCTGGTGACCCAAAAGAATGCGCATTATAGCTAACGCGGCGCGACATACTCAAGGATTCATGACCGGTTGCCTTCGCGAGCCGCCCATGTTAGCGTGGCGGCATGACGGCGAAGACGATGGACACTCGGCTTCGTTCAATTCCCGCATACTGGACTCATCCCCTTTCATTTCTCGCCTTCGTGGTATGCGTAGCGGCCGTTTGGCTCGGCGCGCGGCCGGCCGTCGCGACG
>DASSBQ010000225.1:0-3369 GCA_035698625.1 Nitrospiraceae bacterium | reverse complement strand
TGACATCGGTCTGCTGGCGCTGAAACGGGAGGACGGCGTCATCGGGTTTCGGATGGTCGTGGGAGGGGGGCTCGGATCGGCTCCGCGCATTGCGCAGGTGTTGCGGGACTTTACGCCGATGGACGAGTTGATTCCCTCCATCGAAGCCGTGATCAAGGTGTTCGATACGCTGGGGAACCGCAAGAATCGCCATAAGGCACGGATGAAATTCGTCATCGAGAAGCTGGGATTCGATGAATTCAAGCGCCGGTGGCAGGGCACCTACAAGGCTATGGGGTATGACACGCCGACGCATGAGCCGCTCCGGCTCCTCGAGCATCGGGATGAACCACCGCTGCTGATGCCGACCAAACTCAAGACAGGCGGCAACGGAAGCAATGGAGAACAGGGCAATGGGGCGCTGCATGCGATGAACGCCTCGGGCTTTGAGGCATGGAAGCGCACGAATGTCGTCACGCAAAAACAGCCGGGCTATGCGGCCGCCGTGATCAAATTGCCGATGGGCGATCTCACTTCCGATCATATGTGGACCGTGGCGGATCTGGCCGAACGCTATTCCAACGGCAATATCCGGACGACGATCAATCAGAACATGATCATCCGCTGGATTCCGGAGACCAAGCTGGCCGAGTTTTATCAGGAGCTGGCGGCCACGGACCTCGGCGATCCGGGAGCCGAACTGGTCGAAGACATCATTGCCTGCCCCGGGACGGATACCTGCGGTCTGGGTATCACGTCGTCGAAAGGGATGGCTCGCGCCATGGCGGAACTATTTCCCGCGGGTCAGGTTCCGGACGATCTCAACGGCGTGAGCATCAAGATCAGCGGGTGCCACAACTCCTGCGCCCAGCATCATATCGCGACGATCGGACTCCATGGAGTCGGCAAGCGCTTGGGCGAGCGTGTTGCCCCACACTACGAGCTGCACCTCGGCGGCCAGGTAAACGGCACGGCCAAAATAGGGCAGATGACGGTCAAGTTGCCGGCGAAAAGCGTCCCCGCCGCGATCAGACATCTTGTGGAGGTCTACCGTCGCGATCGGAAGCCGGGAGAGAGCTTGCCGTCCTTTATTACGCGGACGGGGAAGGCCAAGCTGAAGGAAGAACTCATTCCCTACACGATCGTGCCCGATTACGCCGCCGATCCGACGTACTATTATGACTGGGAAGGCGAGAGCGAATTCGTGCTGGAGGATTTAGGGCCGGGAGAATGCGCCGGAGGCGCGCTCGAAATGATCGATAACCGGATGCTCGAAGCCGAGCAAGAGTTGTATCAGGCGCGGTTGCTTATCGACAAGCATCAATATGCGGTCTCGGTGAACAAAGCCTATCGAGCGGTCCTCTCTGCGGCAAAGGCCTTGTTGGTCACGGAAGGCATCGATCCCGCTACCGATGCCGAAACGGTTCAGCAGTTTGAACAGCGGTTGGCGGCCAAAGGGGCGGTTCCGGCTGCGTACCGAAATTTAGGTGAGCAGATCGGCGACTTGGGGCCCAAGGATACCAGCGCGGCGTCGGCGGCAGCCAAGATGGCATTTGCCAAAGAATTTCTCACTGTTTGTCGCGATGCTACCGAGCAGATGGGGAAGGACCTGAAGCTGGCCCAGCCGACTCAGGAGCCCGGGGAACGTCCTGCGGAAGAACCGCCAAAGGCTGAATCCGGCGATGTGCCGGTGTACGACCTTCGAGGGGTCGCGTGCCCGATGAACTACGTCAAGACCAAGCTCAAATTGGAGATGATGGACGCCGGTGAGAAGCTCGAAGTCTGGCTCGATGCCGGCGATCCCATTCGCAATGTGCCCATGAGCTTGCGAAACGACGGGCATAAGATCATGCGCGAGGGTCCGTTGGATGCCGCGGCCAAGCATTTCACGATCCTGGTCGAAAAGGTGGAAACATAGTTTGTGTGAGGCGGTACGATGAGCCAGTCAATGCCTACGCAGGAATCTCAATCTCGTCCCACAGATGATTCGCTGAAGGCGCTCAGTGATGCTTTTGAGGCGAAGCAACCATGGGATGTGGTGGCGTTTGCATTGCAACACTATGCCCCGCGCATCGTGCTGGCGTGCAGTTTCGGAGCGGAAGACGTAGCCCTGCTCGATATGATCCATCGGATTGATCCGGCCACGCCGTTGTTTTACCTGGACACGGATTTTTTGTTTCCTGAAACGATCGAGGTCAAAGATCGCTTGATCGCCCGGTATGGTCTCAAGCCGGAACAGCTCATCCAGGTCAAGTCGTTGCTCACGCCGGAAGAGCAGGCACATCAATATGGACCGGCTTTGTGGTCGCGTGAGCCGGACCGCTGCTGCCAATTGCGGAAGATCGAGCCCTTGACCAGGATTCTCGGCAACTATGCAGCGTGGATTACCGGCATCCGGCGTGATCAGGCGCCCACGCGCGCCAATGCCGGTCTCATCGAATGGGATCGCAAGTTTCACCTGATCAAGGTGAATCCGTTGGCTCGGTGGAGCAGTGAAGAAGTCTGGAGCTATATCCGGCTCCATGAAATTCCGTACAATGCGCTTCACGACCGAAACTATCCCAGCATCGGCTGCACCCACTGTACGGCGCCGGTGCTTCCCGGCGAAGACCCGCGCTCGGGGCGCTGGAAGAACAGCGGTAAGACCGAATGCGGGTTGCACAAGTAACAACCATCCCGTGATGGCCCTCCCATTTTCCATGCAATCGTTCATCGCCAAGATAGCCAAGGGGGAAAAAACGTCGAAAGACCTGACGTGGGAAGAGGCCAAGCAGGCCATGCGGTTGCTCATAGAAGGAGCGGCCTCGCCTGAGCAGATCGGCGGCTTTCTCGTGGCGATGCGGTTCAAAACGGAGTCGGTCACGGAGTTGGCGGCCTTTACGGCTCAGGCGCGGCAATATATCCCGCCGATCCCGCATGTAACCGGCCTTCCGGTCATCGATGTGCCGAGTTACGCGGGCAAGCAGGAGACGTTTCATGTCATCGTGCCGGCGGCCATTGTCGCGGCATCGACCGGCGCCGTCATTCTCATGCATGGCTCCAACGGGCCGGACGATCGGCCGGGTGTCAGTTCCGTTCTCCGGCAGCTCGGAGTGCCGACCGAATTGAGCTCCGCGGAAATCGGATACGAACTTCGTGATCAGGGGTTTGCCTATCTGGATGTGGCCCTCTATCATCCGCCTGTGAGCCGCTTGCTTGAACTCAGACAGCAACTGGGCGTGAGAAACCTGTTTCATCCTGTGGCGCGCATGTTGAATCCCGCTCGGGCCGGGTCCCAGGTCATCGGCCTTTCCCATCCGCCGTATTTTGAAAAGACCGTCGAAGCGCTTCGCATGCTTGGATGTCGGCGCGCGTTGGTCATTCGAGGCGTGGAAGGCGATCCCGAGCTTT
>DASSBQ010000224.1:0-5216 GCA_035698625.1 Nitrospiraceae bacterium | reverse complement strand
GGCATGGTCAATTGAAAGAGGGCCCGCGACCCCGGTTCCGCCGTCGCGGCCAGCGGCTCCGGATGCACAGTTCCGACCGTCAGCTCATACCGATTCAGATACCGACAATCACGATAATAGAGACCGAAGCCATGGCCTTTCACCGGTGGAATCTCGCCGCCCGGCGGTGCGAGAAAAAATAGATTGTCGTCTTTGATGACGATCGCGTGGGCGATGCTTTGCACGACGGACGGCACGCCCTTGGTTAAGACTTGCTGTTTGCGATCCTCTTGCTGTTTTCGTGACCGAGGTCGTTTCGAATTCTTCGCGGGCGCTTTGGCACTCGCCCTCATCCCTACACCACTTCACGAATCTTGTTTTCCACCAGAGTCTTGATGATGTCCCAGCGGTCCTTCTGTCCGCGGGCCATCGCCTTCGTAAATTGCCAGGCCTGTTCGGTGGTGATCTTGCCCGGCAAGGGCGCTTCATTGGGATCAACCACGGCTTGAACCAGCGCGGGACCCGGTTCATCGAACGCCTGCTTCAACACGGAGGGAACCAGCGCGGGATCGTCCACGGTAAACCCCGGCACCCCGCACGCTTTGGCGTACCCGGCAAAATCGATCGGCTCCAATTGCACGCCGTATTGAGGATTGCCCTCGAACGCGACTTGTTCCCATTTAATCATGCCCAACACATTATTCTTGATGATGATGACCTTGACCGGCAGCCGGTACTTCGCGATGGTGGCCAGTTCCCCCATCAGCATGGTGAAGCCTCCGTCGCCGGTGAAACACACGACTTGCCGCCCGGGAAACGCCACCGACGCCGCGATGCTGTACGGCAGCGCATTGGCCATGCTCGCCAGCGTGCCGGACGCCGAAAACTGCATCTCGCCTTTCATTCTGATATGCCGCGCGGCCCAGGTGGTCAACGTGCCTGTATCGCAGCAGACAATGGCATCATCGGTCAGGAATCGGTTGAGCTGATAAGCCACGACTTGCGGCTTCATCGGCTTGTCGGGTCTCGTCCCCCGTTCTATCATGAGATCATTCCAGCGCTTCATGCGGCTCTGGCACTGTTCAAGAAACCGGCGGTCGCTTTTCGGCTGGATCAAGGGCAACAGAGCGCGCAATACATCCCAACATTGCCCGACCAAGCCGACGTCAGCCGGATATCGCAGCCCGATCCGGGCCAAATCGAGATCGATCTGCACCGCCTTGGCCTGGCCCGGCTTGGGATAGAACTCGATATAAGGAAAGCTAGTTCCGGCAATGACCAGCGTGTCGCATTCCTCCAGGGCTTCTTGCGACGGAGCCGTGCCCAAGAGGCCGATGCCGCCTGTCGTATAAGGATGGTCGTCCGGCACCACGCCCTTCCCGAGCAATGGTTTGATGATCGGCGCGCCGACCCGTTCGGCCAGCATGAGAATTTCATCCCTTGCCGTGAGACATCCCCGTCCCGCCAGGATGGCGATTCTGGAGCCGGCATTGATAATGTCGGCCGCCTGCTCAAGCGAGGCCTTGGACGGCAACGGATAGGCATCGCTGACGACGCCGCCGCTATGGTTGGCAATGTTCGCCTTCGATCGCTGACTGTCCGATGTCCAGCTCTGAATATCCTTTGGTATCGTGATATGGGCGACACCTCGACGCGCGTGCGCCAACTTGACCGCTTCGTCCACCATGTTATGGACATGAGCCGGTCCCATGATGCGCTGGCTGAACACCGCCACATCGGTGAATAGTTTGTCGAGGTCCACGTCCTGCTGATAACGAGTGCCGATGAGGTCATGAAAGGTGTGGCCCGTGATCGCGAGCACCGGCTGTCCGTCGAACTTCGCGTCATATAGGCCGTTCAACAGATGAACCCCACCTGGACCCGATGTCGCCAGGCACACGCCGAGCCGGCGGCGAAACTTGGCATAGCCGCAGGCGGCGAACGCGGCTGATTCCTCATGCCGCACCTGCACCAACTTGATCTTGTCCTGTCGGGTGCGCAGCGATTCGTAGATGCCATTGATCCCATCTCCCGGCAGGCTGAAAATTGTATCGACACCCCATTCGATCAATCGCTCGACCAACAGATCGCCTACCGTCGCAGCCATGGGTTACCTCGCACCTGCGATAAAAGTACGACTTTGTAATTTCGTGATTGGTGATTTGACAGGAGAGCGTCGTGGAAGATTCGCCAAATCACTAAATCACCGATTCACCAATTGATAGGCCCGCAAGACTTCCGCGACGCTCCAGGCTTGGGCGATGCAGCCGCGCGGATGGTAGGGCGGTTCGGCATCGAAGATTTCGCTGATCGTCCCGATGCCGTCATCGCGGACTTGTTGTCTGAATCCTTCGAGCATCACCCGTGCCTGTTGTTTATCCTTGTACACGCGCAGCCAGGCATCGATGAAATGACCGATCAGCCAGGCCCACACGGTTCCCTGATGATAGGCCGCATCCCGGTCGCGAAGGTCTCCGAAATACTTCGCCTTATAATCCCGGTGCCCGCGCGCGAGACTTCGCAGACCCACCGGAGTCAGCAGCTTTTCGACGGCGACATCGATCACCGGTTGCCATCGATCTTCATCGAGCACCGGATACCGTAACGAGATGCTGAAGATCTGGTTGGGCCGAATGCTGAGATCGTTTCCTCCCTCGCCGTCCACGACATCAAAGAGACAGCCGGCCGCGGCGTTCCAGAAGCGCGCGTTAAACGATCGGCCAGCCTGCTCCGCCATCCGCAACCACGCGTCCGGCCGTTCTCCCAAGCTTTCCGCCCATTCGGCCATCAGGCGCAATGCGTTGAACCAGAGCGCTTGTATCTCGACCGGCTTGCCGCGGCGCGGGGTCACCACCCAATCGTCAACCTTGGCATCCATCCAGGTCAGTTGATAACCCTCGGCGCCGGCGTGCAAGAGGCCGTCATTCGGATCGACCCCGATTCCAAAATGGGTTCCCCTCGTATGGTGATCGATCACGCCCCGCAAAATGGGATAGAGCGTCATCAAAGTGTCCCGATCTTCGGTCGCGCGGTAGTACCGGTCCAAGGCATGGAAGTACCAAAGCGTCGCGTCGGCCGTATGATAGAGAGCCTTGCGCTGCCCTTCAGGGAAGAGATTCGGCAGCAACCCATCGCGGATATAATTGCCGAATGTGCGGAGGATGGCCCTCGCCTCCTTATGACGGCCGGTACAGAGCGTGAGCCCATCCAGACTGATCATGGTGTCGCGGCCCCAATCGGTGAACCAGTGATACCCGGCAATGACCGTCCTGGCCTCATCGCCGGACGCCTGCGCCAACGCAGACTCTTCCAGACGGCTTCCGGGAAACACGATGAATTGATCGGCGGCCAAGGACAGGAGCCGTTCCAGGTCATCGGGCTGGGCGACATCGGCCCGTGTCAGCAATTTCTGCAGCCGTTGCGCTTCTGCTTCGAAGATCGACTCGGCATGGAGTTGAAGCACCTCCCAGTTTTCCGTACTGGCCACGAAGGCGATCGCTCGGTCGCTCGTGATCTCGGCGGTGAAGTATCCAGGACTGGCCAGGTCTTCGAGCGATTGGGACCCGCGGTCCCGGTCGACGCGGTACAGAATGCTTCGGATCAGTTGATAATCAGCGACGAAGCAGCCGCAGTGAGGGCGCAAGCACATCTTGAGCGCCGGCGCGCCTTCGCTAAAATGCATTTCGTAGCGGTCGCCGAGGATGGTCAGAGGAAAGGGCGGTTGGCGGGCCTCCTTGATCTGCGCGTCCAGCATGCGGAACGTGACGAACGGACGGACATTGAGCCGCACCGGCTTCCCTCGACGCAGCCGATATTCGATATACACGGTGTTCTGCCCGTACGGCATGATGACCCGCTTCTCGATATCGCGCCCATCGATGGTCATCCTCCAGACCGGGGTTTGCCACTCGCGCCGAAACTCGGTGATGACTTTGGAAAGATCCCCGTCGAGCCGGCCGTCTCCGTATTCGACGCCGCTTACGAGAAAGGTCCCGGATTCGGTGGTGATCTCCTCGTCGAGGCGCGGCATGATGATGGTACGGCCCCACGGGGAAGGCAGGTCCGGCACGAACACTCCATGATACCGTCTGGTCGCCGCCCCATGAAGCGTGCTCGAGGCATAGCCCCCCAAGCCGTTGGTCACGAGCCATTCTTTGGAGAGGAGGGAGATGGAATCGCGCAGGTCGTCGCGCGAAAACTCAATGAGCGCGTCCGATCGTGCGTGAACCTTATCTCCTCGTTCGTCAGTCATGCTCTCTCGTCCTTCGCGGAGGGGAGAGAGCAGTAGCCGTGGCGCACAAGGAAGCAGACATGCCGGGAATGGTCCATCCTTCCTCGGTCAAAGGAGCAATAATCCCAGGCCCTCCGTAACGCGGATCGTCACTGGACCAGACCAAAGTCCAGGATCCGCGAGGACTCGGGGCAATGAGGGGTTCGGGAGCGGGCCTATAGCGAAGATCGGCGCCGAAATTAATCACCAGCAGTCGATCATCATCGTCGCCGCCGAAGTAGCGCAGGACGAAGGCTTGCGGCCCGATCACGGCTCCGTCGACGGCATGCCGGTCCTGTTTGGCGATCACGGAGTCATCGCGGCGAATGCACAGCAGATCTTGATGAAGGGCATACCAAGCGGTATGCCGCTGCCGCTCCGAGAGATCTAACTTGGATCGCTCGAACGTCGCCGGGTCGTTCGGATCCGGAACCAACGCCTGTGCGGCGTCCGCCGCATAACTGGGAAATTCGCCGAGAAACTTGCGCCGTCCCTCATGGACCAGCTTGGCCAGTTGAGGATCATGGTCCGTAAAAAAGAGAAAGGGCGACGAGGCGGCAAATTCCTGTCCCATGAACAACATCGGGGTTTCCGGCGCCAGCAGCAGCAATGCCGTCAACACCCTCAGCACGGCTGGATTCGTTTTGGCGTCAAGCCGATCGCTCCACAACTGGTTCGCGACCTGATCATGGTTTTGTATGTAGAACACGAACGCCGCCCCCGGCTGATCCTTGACGACCGTACCCCTCGGTTTGTTTTGCCACTGATAGTGCTGGCCCTGAAAGAGAAAGGCCCGTTTGACGGCCGAGACCAATTCCTGTGCCGTGCCTCGGTAATCGGTGTAGTAGGCTTCGCTTCGTCCCGTCGCCGCGACCCGGCACACATGATGAAAATCATCGCTCCACACAGCGTCCAATCCCCACCCTCCCCGCTCCATCGGGTCGACGGTTTCGATGAGCTGCGATTC
>DASSBQ010000223.1:0-6702 GCA_035698625.1 Nitrospiraceae bacterium | reverse complement strand
ATACCTTGCGGCTATTCGCCTACTATCGCATGGTCCTGGGGGCGATTGTCTTGTTAGTGGTTCGCTGAAGGAGGACGGCGGCTAGGAATCATGGCTTAACAGAGCGCGGCTCTTCCCGGAGCACCGGATCCGGCTCCTTCTGTTTTTCCAATGCAAAATGCAAAATCAGGAAGATGACGCCGACGGTGATGGCTGAGTCTGCGACGTTGAATGCCGGCCAGTGATACGTATCAATATATACATCCAAGAAGTCGATCACTTCTCCATAGCGCAGCCGGTCCAATAAATTGCCGATTGCGCCCCCGAGAATGGCCACCACACTGACCTGACCCATCCAGTCGTCCTTCGGCATCCTGACCAGGATGGTGCCCAGAAGTCCGAGGGCAAAAAGCGAGGTCAGGCCGAAAAAAATAAAGCGAAAGGATCCGCTGCTGGTGGAGAGAATCCCGAAGGCGGCGCCCGGGTTTCTGATGTACGTGATGCTGAAGAGATTGGGAATGACGACAATGGATTCATGCAGGCGCATGGTCTGCATGATGTACACCTTCGTCACCTGATCGATGACGATAATCCCCAGGCTGACCAAGCCAAGGAGGATATATCGCGATGTATTTCCCTTCACCTGACGGCCTCGCCCAGGGCCTTCCGCACCGGCTCGATACACCGATCGCATAAAGTAGGATGGTCGCCATAGCTTCCCACAGCCTGGCGGTAATTCCAACAGCGCTCGCACTTATTGCCGGTCGCCTTCTCGACGGAAACCGTGAAATCAGGCTTGACCGGCAAATGATGAACCGGTCGCAGCTCGACGTCCGAGACAATGAAGAACGCCGGCAGATCTTGAATATATCGTTCCAGCGCTTGATACCGATCAGGATTGGCCTCGAGCACCACTTTCGCCTCCAATGATGATCCGATCACCTTCTCGCGACGTTCGCTTTCGAGCGTGGCGAGTACCGCCGACCGTACCTCCAACAATTCATTCCACCGCCGAGCGAGTTCAAGATCTATCCATTTGGGATTACTCTCGGGAAACGTTGCCAAATGCACGCTTGTTCCGGCCTCTTTTCGCCCCGATTCCGGCAACAGCCGCCAGATCTCTTCGGCTGTGAAACTCAGGATCGGAGCCATCAGCTTCGTCAGAGCCGTGACAATCTCGAAAAGAACCGTTTGGGAACCGCGCCGCAACGGAGAATCTTTGTCAAAGGTGTACAGCCGGTCCTTTAGGATATCGAGATATACCGAGCTCATATCCACCGAGCAGAAATTGTTCAACGCATGGAAGATCGTGTGGAATTCGAAGTCGCGGTAAGCGTCCCGGACGCGAGGGATCAGTTCGCCGAGTTTCATGAGCGCCCATCGGTCCAACTCCGGCAAGCGCTCGTACGGAAGGCGCTGGGTCTCTGGGTCGAAATCATACAGATTGCTCAACAGAAAGCGGCACGTGTTCCGGATCTTCCGATATGCTTCGATCAAATGGTTCAGGATCTCCCGCGAAATTCTGAGGTCTTCGCGATAGTCTTGGGCCGATACCCATAGACGCAGAATTTCGGCTCCCGACTGCTTAATGACGTCCTGCGGCGCGACGACATTGCCGGCGGACTTCGACATTTTCTTTCCGGCTCCATCCACCACGAAACCATGCGTCAGCACCGCCTTGTAGGGAGCGCGCCGATCAGTGATGACCCCCGCCAGCAGCGCGCTGTGAAACCAGCCCCGATGCTGATCCGAGCCTTCCAAATAGAGATCCGCCGGCCACCATTTTCGAGGCTTCAACACCGCGGCGAAACTCACGCCGGACTCAAACCACACATCGAGAATATCGCGCTCCTTCTCGAACTCTTTGCTCCCGCACTCGGCGCAGATCGTGCCGGGCGGCAACAGCGCAGCCGCGGGATTGGCAAACCAATAATCGGTGCCATGCCGTTCGACCAGATTGGCGACATGGTCGATCACGACCGGCGAGGCCAAGACGGTGCGGCAGCCTGTGCACGTGAACCCGGGAATCGGAGTACCCCACACCCGTTGGCGGGACAGACACCAATCGGGACGGTTCGCGATCATGCCCTCAATGCGATCCTGCCCCCACGGCGGCACCCACTGCACCCGTCCGATCTCGGCCAAGGCCTCCTGACGCAGATGATTAATCTCCATCGAAACAAACCATTGCTCCGTCGCCCGGAAAATCACCGGCCTCTTACAGCGCCAACAGTGCGGATAGGAATGGTTGAGCGAGCCGTGCCCCAGCAGGCGGCCGTTTTCTTTCAATCGTTCGACAATGGCGGGATTCGCTTTGAGGACATGCTGGCCGGCAAATTCGCCGACCGCCTCCGTGAACCGACCGGCATCATCCACCGGCGCCAGGATATCCAGCCGTTCACCGGGACTCGCGTGGGCATTGTGCTCGAGCACGAGTAGATAGTCTTCCATCCCATGGCCCGGCGCAATGTGGACGCAGCCGGTGCCTTGGTCCAGCGTCACAAAATCACCAAGCAGAATCGGCGACAATCCCCTGGTCAAGGGCCGTTCCGTCTCCAAGCCTTCAAATCCCTCACGCCCCTTCTTCACCCCCAGGATACGATGGCCGGACAGGTCGCAGGCCTTGGCAACCGCATCGATCAGTTTCTCCGCCATGATCAACACGTCCTCCCCCACCTGGACGAACGCATAGTCGATGTCCGGATGCAGGCAGACGGCTTGATTGGCCGGAAGAGTCCACGGCGTCGTGGTCCAGATGACGACGGAGGCTCGCTTCACCGCATCGGGAAAAGAAACGCCCTTGAAGGAGGCCTTGGCAACCACGTCAGGCGGACTGATGAGCGGAAACTTGACATAGATGGACGGCGAGGTGTGATCGTCGTATTCAACCTCCGCTTCGGCCAGCGCAGTCTGGTCATGCGTGCACCATAGGACCGGCTTCAGTCCCTTATAGACCCCGCCCCGTTCCACAAACTGGCCGAACTCCCGAAGAATCGTGGCCTCATATCGGGGGGCCAGGGTCAGATAGGGATGTTGCCAATCGCCCAGCACACCCAGCCTCTGAAACTCTTCCCGCTGGATTTGATAGAACTTCTCTGCATATTCTTTGCATAGCCGCCTGATCGTCAGGGTATCGAGATCTCTTTTCTTCTCTCCCAATTCCTTCATCACTTGATGTTCGATCGGCAACCCATGGCAATCCCACCCCGGCACGTAGGGCACATGGTAACCCGACATGGTTTTCGATTTGACGATGATGTCCTTGAGAATCTTGTTCAGCGCATGCCCGATATGGATACGGCCGTTGGCGTACGGCGGGCCATCGTGCAGGATATAGAGTTCGCGCCCCTGTCCCAGCTCCTGTAGCCGATCATAGAGATGCTCCTGTTCCCACCGAGCCAGCAACTCCGGCTCGCGCTGAGGCAGGTTGGCCTTCATGGGAAAATCAGTCTTGGGCAGGTTGAGGGTCGCTTTGTAGTCCATGGCTGTGCAGGTTCGCGTGCGAATACGCGTGGCGTTGGGCGCGGTAGGACTATACCGAATCGGCGGGCGAGGAACTAGTGATAATTAGCTGATCGCCATCATGCGATCCAAGGCCACTTTGGCCCACTCCTTATCGTCCGACGGCACGACGATCTGGTTGACGATATGCCCTTCGGCCAGATTCTCCATGGCCCAACAGAGATGCGGCGCATCAATGCGATACATCGTGGCGCATTGACAGACGGTGGAGGAAAGGAAAAAGACCCGCTTATCGGTTTGCTCGCGTTTCAACCGGTTGACCAGGTTTAACTCGGTACCGACCGCCCAGGCCGTGCCGGCCGGCGCGGCGCTGACCGTCCGAATGATGAACTCGGTTGAACCAACCAGATCGGCCTTGTCGACGACATTCTCATGGCATTCGGGATGGACGATGACGGTTCCATCCGGATATTGCCGGCGGAAGTAATCCACGTGCGACGGCTGGAACATCTGATGGACGCTGCAGTGCCCTTTCCAAAGGATCAACCGCGCCCGCTTGATCGCCTCGACGGAGTTGCCTCCCCGCGGCATGTACGGATCCCACACAATCATCGCGTCGCGGGGAATCCCCATTTTATTGGCGGTGTTTCGGCCGAGATGCTCATCGGGAAAAAAAAGAATCTTCTCGCGACGGGCCCAGCACCATTCGATAACCGCCTTGGCATTGGAAGAAGTACAGGTGATGCCTCCATGTTCGCCGCAAAACGCCTTCAGCACGGCTGCGGAATTCACGTATACCGCCGGCATGATGGTATCTTCCACCGGCACGATTCGGTTGAGAGCATCCCAACATTGCTCCACCTGTTCGATCGCCGCCATATCGGCCATCGAGCAGCCGGCGGCCATATCGGGCAGAATCACGGTCTGATCCGAGCGGCTCAGAATATCGGCCGTCTCCGCCATGAAATGCACGCCGCAGAACACGACATAGGGACGATCCGACCGTTCCTCCGCTATTTTTGACAGCATCAAAGAGTCGCCGCGAAATTCGGCATGTTGAATCACTTCATCACGTTGGTAATTGTGCCCGAGAATCATCACCTGGTCTCCCAGGGCGTTCTTCACCGCGCCGATCCGGACGCTCAGTTCCTTAGGAGAGAGGTTCTGGTAGTCGGTGATCGGCCGGGGCAGTGTCGCAAGGCTCTTCATCGCGTGCGTCTCATCCTGTTCCAAGTTGCAGTCCAATGTCGCATCAAACAGCAAACAGCGCCATAACCGCTCACATTCTACGATAGCCCACACGCACAATCAATGAACCGGCGCGCGCGCAAAGGGCCTACTGAAGACACTTCTCGATGGGCTATTGGTGCTGGGGCTTCCGCACACATTGACAAGCTGTGTGTCGCCTAGTACCATCGCACAGACAGCTAGGGGCGCCTTCCGGCTGAGAGTCCGAACGATCGGACGACCCTCACAACCTGACCTGGGTAATACCAGCGTAGGGAAGCGAAGGAAAGCTGGTTTTGTGGTGATGAAGCCGCACCCCTGCCGGATGCGGCTTTTTTTATTTTTGAGCGCCCAGTTCACCTCACGCCCGCGGAGAAAGGATCGCCACCATGAGTGAGGCTTTGGCCAAGAATGGACATCCAAATGGGACGGGACAGTCTTCAATGGCTTCCCCTCTAACGACCGCGCCATTTCCGGCATCGCACAAGATTTACGTGGAGGGAACTTTACCGGGCGTTCGGGTGCCAATGAGGGAGATCAGCCTCTCGCCGACGCGCGCCTTGGATGGCCGGGAACCGGTGTCCAATTCTGCAGTCACCATCTATGATACGTCGGGCCCCTACACCGACCCACATCAGCAGATCGATGTCAAAGCCGGGTTGAAGCCGATCCGCCGACCATGGATCCTTGGGCGCCACGACGTGAGCGAGCTCCCCGAGGTCTCCTCCGATTATGGCCGGCTCCGGGCTGCTGACCCCAGATTGACCCCCCTGCGGTTTCAGCATATCCGCAAACCGCTGAAGGCGACGTCCGGCATGAATGTGACACAGATGCATTATGCCCGAAAAGGGATCGTCACGCCGGAAATGGAATTTATCGCGATCCGGGAAAACCAGTTGCGACACGCCCAATCCCTTGCTCCCGGTCGCAATGGTCATGGCGGCGGCGTTGCTCAACATCGAGGACAAGCCTGGGGAGCGCGTATCCCCGAGCGCATCACCCCGGAATTCGTCCGGGATGAAGTCGCGCAGGGCCGCGCCATCATTCCCGCCAATATCAACCACCCGGAAAGCGAACCGATGATCATCGGGCGCCACTTCTTGGTGAAGATCAATGCCAATATCGGCAATTCCGCCGTGGCCTCATCCATTGAAGAAGAAGTGGAGAAAATGATCTGGTCGATTCGATGGGGAGCCGACACAGTCATGGATCTCTCGACGGGCAGAAATATTCATGAGACGCGCGAATGGATCATCAGAAATTCTCCCGTTCCCATCGGAACCGTCCCGATCTATCAGGCGCTTGAAAAGGTCGGCGGCAAGGCCGAAGATCTCACTTGGGAGATTTTCCGCGATACCCTGATCGAACAGGCTGAGCAAGGGGTCGATTATTTCACCATTCATGCCGGCGTTCGGCTTCGGTACGTTCCACTGACAGCGGACAGAATGACCGGAATTGTATCGCGCGGTGGCTCGATCCACGCCAAATGGTGTTTGGCGCACCATGAGGAAAATTTCGCTTATACTCATTTTGAAGAGATCTGCGAGATCATGAAGGCGTACGACGTGTCGTTCTCGCTCGGCGACGGACTGCGCCCGGGCTCGGGCTACGACGCCAACGACGAGGCGCAGCTCGCGGAGCTGCGGACCCTCGGCGAGCTGACGCAGGTCGCCTGGAAGCACGACGTGCAGGTCATGATCGAAGGGCCTGGCCATGTACCGATGCAGCTCATCAAGGAGAACATGGAGATCCAGCTGAAGGAGTGCCAGGAGGCGCCCTTCTACACGCTCGGGCCGCTCACCACCGACATCGCGCCGGGCTACGACCACATCACGTCGGCGATCGGCGCGGCGCAGATCGGCTGGTACGGCACCGCCATGCTTTGCTACGTGACGCCGAAGGAACACCTCGGTCTTCCGAATCGCGACGACGTGAAGGCCGGCGTGATCGCTTACAAGATTGCCGCTCACGCCGCCGACCTCGCCAAGGGTCATCCCGGCGCGCAGATCCGCGACAACGCCATCTCCAAGGCGC
>DASSBQ010000222.1:0-11779 GCA_035698625.1 Nitrospiraceae bacterium | reverse complement strand
GACACCACATGTTTACTGCGGCTCAATTGAAGACCATCCAAGAGGTCATCACGCTGATCGTTTTCTGTGTGTTTTCCGTGCTCTATTTGAAAGAGCCGTTGAAATGGAACTATGTGGCCGGCTTCGCCATGATGGCGGGGGCCGTCTTTGTCATTTTCAAGGAATGGTGATCGACCTGCTCGGGCACTCGGCCCGCCCCGGGTCAGACGACCACGTGCCTGGATGCCGTTGCGCGTGTGACGCCGCCGGAAATGCCATACCCTCCCTCCAACTTTCCATCAGCATCCATGCATTCTGTCCAAACCGAGACAAACTGTCCGAACAGCCTAATCACAATAGAATTCATGGCTGAAACGCGAATGGGCCGCAGTGTCACCGGCAAGCCGGCGTTTCATCAAAGAATTCTTGCGGGCGGACCTCGCGAAGACACGTAGATAATTCGACGAATTCAGCCATAGAACCGCCCAGGCGTGACAGGAACGGCGAGGTCCGCCATTTGCTTGTATCGGTTCCGCGAGCCCGAAACGGTCGGGAGCCGCACTGCCGTGCGCTAGGACGCGGCCCGCGATCGAACTTATTGCACATTCAAGACAGAAGGAGGAGCGATGACAAGTACACTTCGTCAGCTATCGGCAGCCATAGGGATCATGGCCATGGGACTAAGCTTATCCGCCTGCAATACGACCAAAGCCACCGTCGATACGTCGGTGCAGTTCTTCTCCAGCACGAGCCCGGAAGATCTCTTTTCGGCGGATGGCATCGTGAAGCAAGAGCAGAAGATTAATCTTTTTGCGGGCGTCGCATATGAGAACTTGCGCCAAGAAGCGGCGGCCGGAGGCGGACAGTACGTGACTTCCCTCGCTGTCCTGTATGGGGTGCCGGAAACAAGGCATGGACAATTCGCAGAACTGTTGCAGAGGAACCACGCCAATCTGTTCGCCGCGGACCTCAACCAGGACCGGACGGCGCATCTGAATATGGTGGATACGTTGAACCGCGCGATCGTGGCGGACTCGTCGTTAACGCGATAATCGCACTGCCATCGAACGGATAACCAGGAGGGAACAATGGGTACAATGGGAAAAGGATTCATCCTGTGGCTTTTGGGCGTTCCCGTGAGTCTTCTCGTTCTGCTCTGGTTTCTCGGAATTTTACGATAGAGATCAACACCGAACGCATCAAGAAGACAGCCCGGCAGAGGCTGTCCTGTCTACCGTGATGAAAGGGGAATGACTATGCTGTCGGGCGGCCTTTGTGCGAGAACCGCATGCTTTGCGCTAGCTCTCATGTCGACCGGCTGGTTTGCGAGTCAGGCGGCGGATCTTGAAATGCAAGTCATCGACAAGAACTGCTGGATCGAAATCTTTGAAGATGACGATTTCGATGCGGATGATCCCCATGTCAAACTCTATGGGCCAAAAGAATTTGCCACGCTCAAGAGCGTGGCGGGCAAAGATTGGAGCAACGACATCGAAAGCGTGATCGTCGGATCCAATGCGACCGTGCGGGCGTACGAAGACAAGGACTACAAAGGGACGGAAATCGCTTTTGCTCCGGGCCAGCGAGTGCAGAATCTCGGCAAACTGGATATGGCCAACGATATCGAATCGATGAAGATTTCCTGTGGCAAGTAAAGACGGTGGGGTCGCACTTGCGTGCGCCGGCGGGAGGTGATCGCTTCAGTGATCACCTCCCCATAAACTCTCCTACCGGGGCGAGCGCCTCGATATGCTCGCATAGGATCTTGAAGGCGACCATGAGCGGCACCGCCAGCAACGCTCCGGGTATGCCCCAGATCCATCCCCACACCATGAGGCCGATCAAGAGGACGACAGGATTGAGTTCAAGTCGATGTCCCAGAATCATGGGATAAGCGAACGACCCCTCGATGATCGCCAGACTGGAGTACGCTCCTCCCACCGCAAAGATCCATCCCACGCTTTCGAACGTCATGGCGGCAACCAATGAGACGACCGCCACCCCGACCATATGCCCCAGGTAGGGAATGAATGTGAGGAACGCGGCCATCGTTCCCCAGAGGACCGGATTCGGCATCCCGAGTAAGAACATGGCGCTTCCCACCGCCACGCCCAAGCCGAAGTTGATACACGTCACCGTGAAGAGATAGGTCGCCAGCTGCCCCTCGATTTCGCGAATGATCTCCACCGCGCGTTTCTTATCCTGCAACCGATGCAGCACCTTCATGATCTTTTGAAGGAACAGATCGCCGGAGGAGAGAAAGAAAAAGAGCAGGACCAGCATCGCCGCGAGGCCGGCGAGAAATTCGCCGGTGATGCTGAAGACTTTGAGCGGCCACGCATTCCCCCTTACTTCGACCTGTTGAACCTTCTTGGACTCGTCCGGATTGGTCGCTTTGGAGATGAGGTCGGAAGCTTTGCTCATTTCCTGCATGGGTTTTTTCAGCACCCGAAGTTTGTATTCGGCTGCGCTCAATGCATCGGGCGCCTTCGCTATCCATTCTGCAGCCGGTTCCGCGAGACGCGAGAGCCCATAGGCGACGACGAAGACACCCACCGACAGCAGGACCGCGGCCCCGATAGGCTCGGGAATCTTGATTTTCTTCATGCGGCGAATCACGGGGGCGAGCAACACGGAAAGCATGACGGCGATCGCGATGGGGATAAAAACCACCCGGCCGAGATGCAGCGTATACAAGACGCCGAGAATGAAGAGACCCGTCAGCGCGACCGAATGGGGATGCGGCAAACCGTCTATCAGCCGGGCAAGCGGCGCCATGTCCGCGTCCGTTTCGCTTGCCCGCCGATGGGCCAATGGATCAGTTGAGGCCAACCCGTCCCTCCCTTCTAATGTTCCGTGATCAGCAACCCACGTTTGGCATCCCCCGGTGCGTCTCCGACTGTCCCGGTTGCTTGAACGCTCGATCTGCCCGATGGGGGATGCCGCTGCGGTCTGTCGGGATGGAAGCAAGGCGCTTCCCGGAAGCCGCATTCGGTTCACACAAGTCTTCCACCAGCGCAGCGAAACGCTGCGCGCCATGCCCGGCTTGGATCGCGGTTTGGAAGGAGATGGCACGGCGTCTATAGAGAGGCTCATGCAGCACTTTGTTCACAATTCTGCGTAAGGTGCCCGTCGAGGCTTCACCGGCGCGGACGAATTCTCCGGCACCCGATTTCTGCATGTAATGCATCATGAGATATTGGTCGAGGTTATTCGGGATGCCCAGCACCGGTACGCCGGCAGCCAGCGCCTGATAGGCTGTCGCGCTGCCTCCATTGCAGATCACGAGATCCGCGCGGGCGGCTGCTTGGTCGCCGGGAAGATAATCGGAAATCCATGCCTGGCCCGGTAGCACCGCGGGGAGTCTCCGTCCGGCCGTCGAAACCAAGGCGCCGATGCCAAGGTTTTCCAACGCTTGTAATACTTCCGGCAGTAGATCGCTCCTTCCCGACGACCCGAGACTCACGTAAGCCATGGGCCGGTGTTCCGGCACGGTATCCCACCAAGGAGGCCTGACGTGGGGCGCCCACGAGATCGGACCGATATAGTGGTGATGGGACGGCAGATGGTAGGTCGGCACCAGCTCGGGAAGATCCGCGTATACCGTCTGGTCTGCCTCGGTAAAGACCCGAGACAGGCTATAGCCGACGGCGGGAAATCCATACTCGCGGCGGACTTTATTGGCCGCCCATGCATGATGGGCAAAGACCGCCGGCCTGATCAAGCTGAACAATGCCTGCCCCAAACGCGGTCCAAACCTGCTTGCGATTGCCAATTCCGGAACGATGAAATGCGGTCGCGCATATGGACTCCAATGGGCGTTCGTCACAGTCATATACGGGACCTCGGCCGCCCTGGCGCTGATCGACAGCGAGAGGCGAAAATCTCCGATGACCGCGGCAGGGTCCACGGCGGCGATGATCCGCAGATCCTCTTTCACGGAGTCGCGCACCTCGGCGAGGGTATGGAGCGGGTTCCCTTTCGCGAGTCGATCCTGGAATTCGCCGCCGTCGAGCGACCGGATCGGGTGGATGGAAAAGCATAGTTGTCCGAACACATTCATGCGCCGCGGATCACAGGCAAGATGAATATCGTAGCGGGTCCGATCCAGCGACTGAGCCAGAGCCACCGTTCGCGCGATGTGGGCCAAACTCACGGCTTCGGCGACGAACAACAGCCGGCGGCGGGACTCCATCGTTCGCGGGGAATCCACGAGATCTACGCGACGCGCGGGAGGCGGAGGCTGTGAACGGCGGCTTCGGATCAGCGCCGGCACATCCAAATTCCGGCTTATGAGCTTTCGCGCGACCATCCTCGTAATTCTCGCGATATCCCTGCCCTGACGAAAATGACTTCGCCGTAAATGCCGACCATACACTGCGGACACAGGCACCGATTGGATTCGGACGCCTTTCCGACCCGCCTCGATCAGCACTTCACTCTCAAACACGAACCCCGCCGACCGGTCGCAGGTCAGTGCAAGCGAACCAAGCAGGCTCGTCGGATACAGGCGGAAGCCTGACTGGCTGTCCGCAATGGACTGCCCCGCCGCCCACGAGATCCAGAAATTCGCCACGCGATTAGCCAGGTATCGCATCATGGGAATATGGCGGGCGTCATGTAATCGAGATCCGATGATGATGGCAGAAGGGACCCGCCGGTGCATGGCGACCAGAGCAGGAATCGATTCCGGTTCGTGCTGTCCGTCTCCATCCAGCGTAATGATCGCGGTCGCCCCTTGACCGATCGCCGCCTGCATCCCGCGCCACAACGCCGCCGCCTTGCCAAGATTCCCGGGCTGACGCAGGAGCACGACCGGCAGATCATGCAAGGCCTCAGCCGTGCCGTCATTCGAACCGTCGTCGATGACGATGACATGCGGGGTAAACTTCAACGTACGCGACGCCACATCATAAATCGTCGCAGCTTCATTATAGGCAGGAATGATCGCGGCGTAGCGAGCGCTCGAATCGCTCATACCATGGCTCCATTGACCGAAATAATTTGACCGGACAGATACGAGGCGGCATCGGAGACCAGATACGCCACCATGCTGCCCACCTCCGATGGAGCGCCGGCTCGTTTCATCGGAACCAGCCGGGCGATGGCTTCACCGTCGAAGAGGCCCTCCGTTGCGGGAGTCGCCACGATGCCCGGAGCTACGGCATTCACCGTGACGCCGCGCGACGCCAGCTCCAGCGCCAATGCCTTCGTCGCTCCATGGAGGCCGGCTTTCGCGGCGGCATAATTGACTTGTCCCCGGTTTCCGATCAAACCGCTGACCGACGTGATCGTGACGATGCGTCCCCAACGGGTCCGTATCATGGGAAGCAACAACGGTTGCGTCACATGAAAGAAGCCTTTGAGTGAGACATCGATGACCCTGCTCCATTGATCCGGAGTCATCCCGGCCATCGGCCCGTCTTGAAATACGCCCGCGTTATTCACCACGACTTGAATCGCGCCATCTTCCAGCAGCTTGTTCAACGTCGAGTGAGTCTGCTCGTAGTCCGTGACATCAAAACTCACCGGCTCGGCTGATCCGCCGGCGGCGCGAAGAAAATCGGCCAGCGCCTGCGCTCGCTCCGGACGGCGATGCGCGTGGACAATCACATGCAGACCTGCCGCCGCCAGTTCCCGGCAAATCGCCGCGCCGATGTGTCCGCTTCCGCCGGTGACCAGCGCACGTTTCTTCATGGCGTCCCTTGCATGTTGGAAAGTCTGTGTTGCCGACAAGCCGGTTCCGGTTCAACAGGATGCTCCTTCGCCGGGCTATCCTCGCATCTGAAATAGATCGTGCGTGATTCGTCCCTCACGGTGTCATGATGGAGATTCGGCCGGTCAGAATAGTCTCCCCGCCGGCCGTCACGGTGATTTCGTAGACCTGGCCCCTTCCTTGTTTCAACACCACCCGAGCGCGTACGATGAGCATCGCGTCCATCTCGTCGAGCCGCGCGACCGACACGATGACATCCCGGACGGAGACCAGCAGTCCGGCCTCCGGCCTCGATCCGCCTGTTGCATCCACCAGCCCGGCATGTGCCGCAATGGCTTGCGCGCCGTATTCAATCGCGCACGAACCTCGTAGCCCGGCACCATCCCGGAGAGGGTTGGTAGAACGGCGATGACTGGTCGCGGTGCAGACGATTTCCTGCTCATTCCAACTCAGCACGGTATCCAACAGACACATGGCGCCCCGGTGAGGAATGAGGCCGGCCATGTCCATTTGCGCATCAGACCTCACACGCCACCACAAGGCTTGAATGATCAAGATAGTCCAGCGACACGATGGGCGAGCCTCCACCGGCCAGCGCCGCCAACAGCGGGAGGCAGCGGGCGGCGGGGTTGTTGCGCAGGCTGTTGCCGGGTCCGGACGGCCAAGCCGTCGGGGTACGATAGGCTTCGAGGGTGATGTCCCATCGCATCAACGGCGTCCCGATTTCGTGCGGCGCCAGAAGAAGCGCGACGGCAAAACTCTGATCCACCGGCCTCGCGGCGTGGAGCGGCGCAGGGAACGGCAGGTCCGACGCGATCAGCATGACGGGTTGCCGTTCCACGGTGACCTGCACCGCCGCTTCCAACAAACCCGCCGCAAACGACAGGTCATAGGCGCAGACGCTGGTTGATCCGGACCGCGACCCCGTGGCAATGCTCCAGTAACCGGCCGGTGCATTGTACACGGAGTTGTGGAACAAGGTCGGTGAGACATCGCGGTCGGTTCCGGCCAAGGAGCCGCAGATCTTATGCGTAATGTCGCCGTCACCGTCCGAGGAAGCGAAGACCGTAGCCAGCTCCTGAGAAGGTATCCTGCTTGCGCTGACCGCCTCTTGGGCAACCGCAATGGCCAGGCGCGACGCTTCGCCGCTTCGCCGCCGCTCTGTCGCAGGCAAGACGTCGGGGATTGGTTTCTTGGTCGGCCGAGCGGAATAGGGTTCGAGCCCGGCGAGGATCGCGCGCGTAGCGGTCCAACCGTCCAGCCCCGGTCCCAGCACTCCGACCGCGCGAACCCACAACTCCATTACGTCACCTTTCCAAAAATCAGACTGCAGTTATTTCCCCCGAACCCGAACGAGTTGCTCATCACGCGCCGCAACGGCTGATAGACGCTCTTCACCATGATGCGACTGACCAGGGACGGATCGACGGCCGCCGTGTGCAGCGTCCCGGGAATGAAATCATGCCGAAGGCACAGGGCGCAGAGAACGGCTTCGGTGATTCCGGCCGCTCCAAGCGTATGACCCGTGCCCCCTTTGGTCGAACTGCAGGGCACGCGATCTCCCAGAACGGCGCAGATGGCCTGATCTTCGGCCCGGTCGTTCGCCGCTGTGCCGGTACCGTGCAGATTGACATACTCAATATCGACCGGCTTGAGGCCCGCGCGCGACAAGGCCTGCTCCATTGCCGCCGCCGCTCCCTTGCCCTCCGGTTGCGGCGTGGACATGTGATAGGCGTCGCTGCTCTCGCCATACCCGAGCAATGCAAAATCCGCTTTCCGACGTCCCGGTCGTTCGAGCAGCATGAATCCCGCCGCCTCACCGATCGATAGTCCGTTCCGCTCTGCGTCGCAGGGCCGGCAGGGACGATCGGACAGCAGGCCCAGCGATGCAAATCCGTAGAGGGTCATGAGACAGAGACTATCCACCCCCCCGGCGACGACCGCATCGCAGAGACCGGAACGGATGAGCCGGGACGCGGTTGCAAAGACTTTGGCGCTGGACGAGCAGGCGGTGGAAAGGGAGGCGGCCGGCCCGGCCAGCCGGAGGCGGTGCCGGACAAAATCACTGACCGAGAAGAGATTTTGTTGATGGCGATATCGCAACGTATCCGGAAGCGCGCCGTCCGCGCCCCGGTGTCGATACGCCAGTTCCGTTTCCAAAATGCCGGACGTCGTCGTCCCGATCACGACACCGATCCTGGCCGGTCCATAGGCCCTCCGCGCTTCTTCCACGGATGCCTCAAATTCGTCCTGTCGAAGGCCCAAGAGAGCCAGACGATTGTTCCGGCAATCCCAATCCGCCAACTCGCCGATGATAGGCTGCTCCTCCAGCCCGACGATGCGTCCGATCCACGTCTTGACGGCGGCATCCATGAAATCATTAGGCCGCAGACCGCTTCGTCCTTCACGCAAGGCGTCCCATGTTGCCGGCAAGGCGAGACCCAACGGATTCGCCGTGGCGATGCCTGTGACCGGCAAAGGGTCCATTACGTCCATCTCTTCACCTCGGGTTTTGCCAACATCGCCGAGAGGAGCAGCGAAAAGACGGCGCCCAGGCTTACCGTGCTGCCGATTGCGTGCAAGACCGGCGTGCGCGAGAAGGCGAGCGTCCCGAAGGCGGAGAGTGCAGCCACGATGCAGACCGTCAAAGACAGCGACGTGCGGCGGCGGTCGGCCTCGTCGTCTGCGGGACGGTGAAAGAAAAGAGCATAGTTCAGGCCGATCCCCATCACCAGGAGCAGCGAGACGAGATGGAAGAGCGACAGTCGTTCTCCCGCCAATGCAAGCGCCGTCACGGCAAACAGGATAGCAAGCAGCGCGGGAAGCAGCACCGCCCCGACGAGGCGCGCGCGGCGCAATCCCCACCAGAGAACGAGTATGATCGCGACGATCCCGGCGGCCGTCAGCCGCAGCGCTTCCTGCCGATACCCTGCGACCAAGCGATCCGCTTGCGTCTTCAGATCAAGAAAGAAGGCATCCAGACCTTCGCGCTCGATTCGCGCGGCCAAGGCGGCCGGGTCCGAGACTCCTCGTAGCGGAGCCAGCGCCGTCCATTCCGCTCCAGTCTGCAGCAGGAGCGCGCGCAGCTTCAGGGCGAGCGCCGAGGGACCCAACGCGGCCGGCTCCATGACACCGCCGGTTCGCGCCCGCTCGACATCCTGCAAAAACGGATCGAAGAGGCCTTCCCGGAACGGCAAGCCGTCAAGGGCCTGCCGTAAGGCAGTCCGTAACGCGGCCGGTTCGGGCAACGCGGCGCGGCGGCGGTTCTGGGTCTCAGACGAAGGCAGATACAGGCTCGGCAGATCGAATCCCGTCAGCATGCCTTCGTGGACCAAACGGCGGAGAAGATCTTCAGCAGTTTCGCTGATCGTCAGAACCCGGTCCCGGCTTGCTCCGTTCATGACCAGCAGATAGCGGACGTCCGGTGCGCCCAATTCCGCACGCAACTGTTGATCCAACGTTCTGGCTGACTGGGAAATCGGACTCAGATGGGACAAGTCATCGTCCCAAATCCGCCCATGGTTCATCGTCATGAAAAGCACAGCCGCGGCCCCGCCCAGCCAGACGAACCATCGCCCGTGACTCAACCATCGCAAGGGACGGCTCCAATTGACCTGTGGAAAATGCGCCGACGGGACCGTCTGCGGCACAGGGGCGAGCACCGGCACGACCCATCGGGTCACGAGACCGGCGGCTAAGACTCCCACGACGGTCAGCGTCCCCAACTGGGATAATCCGGTGAAGCTGGACAGCAGCATGCTCAAGCCGCCGAAGACAGTCGTGAGCACAGCCAACCGGAGCGTCGGCCATATGCGTGATAAGGTTTCCTTCGGCCGTTCGCCGGGAGCCAGATGAGTGAAGAAATAGGCGGGATAATCGACTGCTTCTCCAATCAGCGTGGCTCCGAATCCCAGAGTGATTCCGTGAACAAAGCCGAAGAGCAGTTGCACCACCGCGATTCCAATAACAAGACCCGTGAGTACCGGCAATAGGCTCAGAACGATCAACGGGACCGATCGATACACCAAGGCCAGCAGAATGACGACGAGCGTGCCCGCTATGAGGGACAGCCGCCAGGAATCCGCCGTAATGGTCTCACGCGCCTCCACGGCAAACACCGCGGGACCGCTGAGCAGCAACCGGCTGGCCGCGGGCAAGCCGGTGTCCGCGAACGCTGCACGGATCGTCGAGAACGCCTGTTCCTGCCGGTCCAAGTCGAAACCCGACGCCGCCGATTCCGCGATAAGTTGAGCCCTTGTCCCATCACGAGAAAACCAGACCCCATGCAGCATCGAGGGCGGGACGCCCGGGGAGACACCGGTGAGGATATGAGACAGTTCACCGGTCGGATCGGCGGGCAGCAGGGCCTTCGTGATTGCCCCGGCCGGAGAGCCGAGCAGCCGCAGTTGTTCGCCGAGAGCTTCGCGCAAGGAATCGGCCGTGAAATGTCCGGCCGTGACGGCGGAACTCAATAAATATCGATGGCGCATCAGAATATCCCGCTCCGCTTCAAAACGAGCAGGGTCTCCGTTGTTCACATAGCTGAACAGGCCGCTGGCTTGAACACGATCCGTAATCAGCCGGCTGGCATCGGCCAGGGCCTCCGGGGCGGCTCCTTGGAGGCCGATGAGGATCAGCCTCGCCGCAACTCCATCGCGCAATTGAGCGACAAGCAATTGCTGCATGGGGTCGGCGGTGCTCGGCAAGAGAGCCGTCAAATCGGCCGTCACCGTGAGACGGCTGATCGCCATTGCGCTCAAGAGCAGCGACGCGACCCAGAGAGCCACCGGCGCCCAGACGCCTCGGTTCACGAGACCGGCTCATGAATCGTCATAACGGATCGATCTCCACCCGCCTCCCGAATTTCCACCGCGCTCAAACGATTTCCGCGACCGCGGAGCGTGATGGAAGTCAGGTACGATGCCGCCTGAGGATCAAGCGGGCGCAACGTCAACAGCCAGGCCGTTCGTGTGCCTTCAAGTTTGACATGGTAAAAGCGCCGGAGGGCGGTCACTTCACCGGCAAGACTGGCTCGGATCGCTTCGACAAACGACCAGATCAACGGATGACTGTTGACGCCGATCCGCTTTGTCCCGCCCTTGTTCACCAGCGTCAACTTGTCTCCTTGCACGACGAGATGCTCTTCATAGGGCGTCAAGACATGCTTTTCGACGCGGTCAGGACGCGAATAGGACAACGTCCCGGTGAGCACCAGAGGCTTTGTCAACACGGCAAGTGTCTTCGTTTCGGTGAACCGATCCTGGCGGGCCGTGACTTGGGCCATCAAGTCCATGAGCTGGGGCAGATCGAGCGGGGGCGCATCGCCCGCCTCAACGATGACGCGGAGCCCAAGCGCGAACAGCAGCGCCGACGACCGAATGAACCGGTTCCAGGGACTGTTCATAAAAGTTAAACCAATTGTACGGATAGCGCCGGCAATGGTGCTCCAGCCGCTCGACGTACCGTTCCACCCACGGCCGCAGATCTCCAGCGCGGTGGTTCCGATCCGTCGTAATCACGTCCGCCAACAATTCGAACCGGATAAGATAGCGCCGGCCGCCGCAGTACAGGCCGAAGCACAGCACGACCGGAACCTGCAAGAGCGCAGCAAGCCAAAACGGCCCTTCGGAAAACCGGGTCGGCGCCCCAAGGAAATTGTATGTGACGGCCTTTTCGTTTTCCAACAACCGATCGCCCAGGATGCCGACTAGCTCTCCACGGTCCAACCGTTCTTTCACTCGCAGCATCGTGTCCGGGGCGCCCGGAGGAATGATCCGTTCTCGAATTCTCGGGCATAGGCCATGGAGCACGCGATTGAGGTTTGAGGCGGCGCCTTCGTGCATGATCACGCTGATCGGGAGATGCTTCACGAACAGCCCCTGCGCCCGAAGCACCTCGAAACTTCCGAGATGCGAGCCCAGGAGGATGCAGCCGCGTTTCTCCTCCAGGAACGGCTCCAGTACGGATGCGCCTTCGACCTCCACATCGAAATATTGGTGCCGTCCCGACAGAAGATACACTCGATCGTGAATCACCGATGCGAAGGCGTGATAATGGCGAAACACGTCTCGCCACCCCGCGGGC
>DASSBQ010000221.1:0-2240 GCA_035698625.1 Nitrospiraceae bacterium | reverse complement strand
TTCGATGATTCGGCGCATCGGTCGCGGGATGCCATTCCCCTTCCTGACGCAGCCAGCTTTGAGAGTCCCCGCGGGACAACTGTTGCTGGTCCACCGTCACCTTGAACTGTCCCATCTCCAACCCGGAGTCGTGCAGTTTCGTTTCCAATTGCTGCTGTTGACTGAGCATGCCCTGCCCAAGATCCATATGCTCCGTCCGGATGTGAGCATGAACCATTCGATCCATCATGAAAATGCGCACATTGATCGGGCCGAGATCCGCCGGTTCAAGATCGAGGCTGACCGCCTGCATAACGGAGAGACGTTCGTCGCCGGCGGGCCAGACCGATGCCGCTCCCATGCGCCCCGGCGCGAGTGAAGAACCGGCTCTCGTGGCGCCGCCTTCGCTCAACCCCGCCCTCTCGGCGCGCAAAGCCGTGACGGTCTCTCCAAACCCGGAGTCGCCATGTACATGAGCGCGGCCGGTTTCACGCGGTTCTGTCTCGCCGCCGGCCGCTCGATCGTCGCGATCGGCCATCGCATGGTCCTGTCCACGGCCTGACTGCGACATCTCCAAATAGGGGTGCTGCTCCGTCACCAGGCCGGAGTCGGCATGGTCGCCAGGCAGGTCTTCCATCCCAGCCCTCAGGTTTCGGCTTGAAGGCGCGTCACTGGGAAGAGAACTCCCTGCCAGGGCACGAGACGATTCGTCTTGATTAGAGGAGTATCCATTTGTTGATGGAGGTAAGATGGCGGGTGTGCCATCGGCGAACACCTGCTCGCCTCCTGCTTGATCACCCGTCGGGACGATTCCGGCGAATGCGGGCCCCGGCTTCGCCTCGCCCGATTGCCCCTTCTCGCCGATTTCTTGTCCGGCCGCCACCAACGCTTGCTGAGTATGCGAGTCCTTCTGCGGTTGTACCGCCTGTCCGATCGAGGCTACAGCAGCAGTACCGGAGTCGGATAGTGTCGGCTGTGTCGCGACCGGCCCGGAAGGGACTTCCGCATCGCCGGCACCCGATAACGTTTCTGTATCCACCGCGTTCGGCACGACCAGGCAGACAGTCATCGTGATCATCACAGCCGACGCCTGGGTTTCAGTCGTCTCCTCATTGTCGGTCTTCTGATTATCATCATTTTGGCTCGTCTCCTTCGCATGAGCCCGTTCCATCCCCGCCGCGGGCGAGTCCGCTTTCTGTGAATCGGACGGGGCATGCCGGTCCGTAGGGTGATGCCTTTGCGGCGCTTGCGGACCTGAACGGAAGGAGGAAGCTGAGCGATCCGATTCATAGGTCTGGTCCCGCTGAGCCGCAGATCGTGGACGATCCGAGACGATCGAACGTTGCGGGGAGACGCCGTCGAGAACGGACGAGAAGCCGGGGATTCCCGTTGAATCATCGCGTCTCGACCGATTGCCCGGAAACAATTCGATCCCGGCTCGATCGGAGACCGGCTGATTGCCGGTCGGAATTATGGTAGTTCGCAGCATCATCTTGAACCTTCAGATTCAGCGGACTGCCATTACAAGCGCCGTGCCACGAAAAGCCCGTTCGAAACTCCCGAGTCACCGCACGATTTCTGTTGCCGGTATCCGGCAATCAAAACGGAGAGGGAAAGTTCTGCAGGGAAAGGCGGAAAAAACTTCCGATGAGAGGATTGCGGGAGGAATCAGTGCGGCATCAATAACTGCTCGGTCAGTCTGGCGGCCCGTTCCGGCCGGACAGCCGCCAGGATGGCGCCGGCGGATTTTCCTTTCAGGATCCGAAGCACCTCGATCGCTTTTCGTTCGGGCATCCGTTCCAGGCTGGCTGCCGCTTCTTCGGGAGGCATCGATTCGTAAATCTTCGCCAGTTGCGATTGATGCAGAGGGCGGGATTCGCTTGCCTCTTTTTGCCGCCGGGCTTTCCGTTCCTCATCCCGTTTCTGCAACGCCTCCTCTTGCTGCTTTTGCAGAGCCGACATCTGCTCATACTTCGTGACGATCTGTTCCAGTTCGGCCTTGAGAATGAGCAGGCGCTCCTCGGCGCCGTGCAAGGATGCTTCACGGCGATCGAGATGCCGCTTGCGCTGGTCCAGCATGTCGAGGATCTCACGCGGGACACTGAGCGCCGGCCCCTGCAGGCGGCTCGGATCGATCTCATCATCATGCTCTGAGGCGCCTGTGGTCTGGGAAGACGCACCGCCGGACGTCCCGGTCGTTGCGCCGGCTTCGCCGGAAGAACGTTGGAGATCGGACGGCCCATCCGCCCATGCCGGGTCCG
>DASSBQ010000220.1:0-14179 GCA_035698625.1 Nitrospiraceae bacterium | reverse complement strand
TGCCGGGCGGTTGTGCCACGATGTCCACCCCCGGTTCGTTGGACGACCTTGGCTCGGCTCCCTCTGCCGGCTCTTCTTCGACCAACTGCAATTCAGCGCGGCCGCCTGGGAAAAATTGCGTGAAGACTTCGCCGAACTTTTGCTGCAGCTCATTGAACGTGGAGATAAACATCTCTTTCGTCGTGCGGTTGATCCGCTGGATGATTTCCTTCAACGAACCGATGGAGTTGGAGAGGTCCTGCTCTTGCCCGGTTAAGAATCCGTATCGTTCCTCCAACTCTCGATGTTCCTCGATAGCCGCGAGATTGATGGGACCCATGCGATCCAATCGCTCGCGGACCTTGGCCAATTGCTCGCGCAATTCCTCCGTGGCCATGTCCCCGAACCGATTCGCCTCCTCGGCCGCCGCGGCGTCGCCGCTGTCCATTTCGGAGACGGCCGGCCCGGCCGCCAGCAGTCCGGCATCCAACTGATACGTTCCCATCAACGTGCTTTCCAACGTCGAGAGATGCGTTTTGATTTCCGCACGCCGCACCTCCACCGCCATCCGGCTGTTCCGGATCGCCGTGAGCGCATGGCGTGTCTCGGCCAAGCTCTGTTCCAGATTTTGGATCAAGGTCATTTCTTCTGCCTGGCGCTCCTGCGCTGCAACCAACTCCGACTTGATGCGATGAACCGTCTCACCGTATTCCCGGCATAACAAGTCTTGCCGCGCCGACTCTTGACGACTTTGCTCGATCGCACCGATCAAGGCGGCCAGTTGTCCCTCCAGCGCGGCTACCCGATTGGCCGCCTCGATGTGGTCTTGAAGCAGACGCTCCAGGTCTGCCTGGCCATGCTCGCGGCGGGACCGTAAATTCTCCAGCATCAAGCGAGCCTCGGTGAGTTGCTGTTGCTTGGCCGACATGTCGCGCTCAATGTCGCCCACCCTGGACCGCGCTTGCATCAATGTCGCTTCTTGGCCGGTTTTCTCCGCGATCCATTGCTCCAACTGCCGGCGGCCCGACGCCAACTCCTGTTCCAGGCGAACCCGCTCCTGCGCGCAGCCTGTCAGATCGTCCGCCAAGACATCAGCACGCCGCCTCAATTCGAGGCGTTGATGGTCCACCCCTGTTTCATCTTTCTGAACGGAGAGCTCCAGCAGTTCCGCTTCACGGAGCGCCTCCGCCGTACGCTGCTCGTCATCTCTCAAGGCCGCCGCCTGCGCGACGGATTTCTCGCGCAATTGCTTGCTTTCCCTGAGTGACGCTCCCAGGACATCCCGCTGAGCCTCCAGCTCGAGCACTTCCCGGCGCCGCTGAAGGAGCCCCTCGCTTTCCCTGTTCGATCCGCCGGTAATGACGCCGGCCGCATCGATGATTTCTCCGGACAGCGTCACCAGGGTGGGACCATCCGGCGCGGTCCATTGATGCCGCTCCCATAACGATAAGGCAACGTCCAGCCGATCGACCAGCACCACCCCGTCGAAGAAATAGGGCACCGCGGTCTGCGATCCCTCCTGAGTGCCGATTAGATCCACGGCGCGTCCCAGGACGCCCGATTCCTGGGAGATCCCCGGCCACCAGGGGGGAGCTTCCGTGCTCCGCTGCGCGTCCCACCGCAGCTCTCGCGGAATGAACGAGCCACGGCCCAGCTCCTTGCCTTTCAAGAACTCAATCGCCCGGCAAGCGGCCGCGGGCTCGTCGACGAGCCAGCCTCTGACCCGTTCGCCGAGAATCGCTTCGACGGCACGATCGAATCCGGGCGGAATTTCCAGCCATTCGGCCACCGCGTCTCGAACACCGTCGCACGCGCGCAACGCCGTTCCTTCTTCCTGCCCTTCCCGACCATATCCCATTTCTTCACGCACGACACTCTGAATGGCTTGCAATCTGGAATCCGTGGCCGCCAACCCGGCCGACTGCGCCGCCACCTGCTGTTCCAATTCGCCAATGCGCGCTGTCGTCTGTTCGAGGGCCGAGTGAATCTCTTTACGTCGATCGGTAAGCGACGTGATCCGTTCCTTTACTTCGATCCGCTGGTTGACCAAGGTCTCCTGTTGATCGGCCAGAGCGGCCAACACCCGCTCCAATTCATCCCGTTCGCGACCCGCTCGTTCTTCGCGCTGCGCCATTTCCTCCAGTCGGGTCGCCATTTGACCGATCCCTTGCTCGGTATTCGCGACCAGGACGGTCAAATTCACGATATCGTGTCGCCCCCGTTCTTCCTCGGCCACTGCGGCCGCCCGTTGGGACGCCAGCGCCTGCACCGCGCGATCCAGCGCATTGAACTGCTGTTCCTGTCCTGCCATCTCGCCGTCGATATGAGCCAATTTGGTTCGCAATTCATCGACTTCCCGATTCGCTTGCTCCTGTTCTTCGGCCAAGCGGGTGACCTCGTTCGAAGCCTGCGCACGCTGCTGCTCAAATAGTTCGGTCCGGCTGCGTTCGACTTGCCCCGCGGCGAGGGCTTGGGCCTGCCGCTGCTCGGCTTGTCCCAACTCTTCGCGCACCTGCGCGATGGCCTCGCCCATAGCCGTAATGCGGAGGCGAGTTTCCTCTAGTTCGCTGTCGAGACGAGCTTGTTCCGCCAACCGTCCCGCTTCCTGCATTTCGAGTGTTTGCGCCTCGCTCTCCACCTTGTCCAACTCCACTCGATAGAGGCGATAGTCCCGGGTCAGGAGTTCAACCTCCAAGCTTCGCGCTTGCTCCTGCAAGGTTTGAAAGGATCGGGCTTGTCTTGCCTGCCGCTCCAGAGAATTCAATTGCTTTTTCACTTCGACGATGATGTCGCGGACGCGCAACAAATTCTGCTGCGTGGCGTCCAACTTGCGCAACGCCTCGGCCTTCTGCTTCTTGTACCGGACAATGCCGGCGGTTTCTTCGATCAATTCCCGGCGGTCCAGCGGCGAGGCATTGAGAATTTGGTCAATGCGACCCTGCTCAATGACCGTATGGCCTTTTGTCCCTGCGCGGGTTTCCATCAGCACGCTGCGAATGTCCTTGAGCCGGCAGGCGGTCTTATTGATGAGGTATTCACTGTCGCCGTTCCGGTACAGCCGGCGGGTGATCATCAACTCCTGATACTCTCCCAGTTGATTCGGAATCCCGGCCACTGCATCCAATCGCAACTCCTCCAACCCTCCGATAATCAACGACACCTCCGACATCCCCAATGGTTTGCGCAGTTCCGTCCCATTAAAGATCACGTCTTCCATTCGTTCGCTGCGCAAAGTCTTTGTGCTTTGTTCGCCCAAGACCCACAAGATGGCGTCGACGACGTTGCTCTTGCCGCTGCCGTTCGGTCCCACAATCGCGGTAATGCCTTCAGGAAATTGGATCTTCGCCTCGGCAAAGGATTTAAAGCCCAGCATTTCCAATGACTTTAGGTACACGAGCCACCTCCAAGGATGAGACGCGTTGGGAGAGGATCGACAGCGGGGCCACTTCTAACATAGAGGCCCCTGGAAAGCAAAGAAAAACACCTGGTATGGGGGATAAACAGAACGTATCCCCAACATATGGAGGGAAAGGCCGTAGGTAGTAGAGGAGGGCGATTACGAAGTTGGAGCAGCGGCGCGGGAGGCTGATTCGATCGTGACCAATTCCTTGGGTAGAAGGAATTCCACATCTTCTTCGATCACGGTCAAGTCTTCGACCTCTTCGCAGGACCCCAATTCCTTGAGATACGCCACGACCTCGGCCACCAACACTTCCGGCGCGGAAGCACCGGCTGTGATCCCGACCGCCCTCGCATTGATGAGCCAGGCCGGGTTGATATCTGCGGCCGAGTCGATCAAAAACGACCGGATGCCGCAGTGTTCACCGAGTTCGCGCAACCGATTCGAATTGGAACTATTGGGAGAGCCGATGACCAGAATGACATCAACCAGTTTCGACAACGTTTTGACGGCATTCTGCCGGTTTTGGGTCGCATAGCAAATGTCTTCCTGATGGGGACCCTTGATATTCGGAAACCGCCGGTTCAGCGCCCCGACGATATCGCGGCATTCGTCCACGCTGAGCGTCGTCTGGGTGACATAGGAGAGGTTAGTCGTCCCGACCTGCAACTTTTCCACGTCCTCCACCGACGAGACGAGGTGGAACTTATCCGGAATTTGCCCGAGCGTTCCGATGACTTCCGGATGCCCGGCATGGCCGATGAGGATCAGCTCGTATCCTTGGGTATAGTCCCGATTCACTTCGTTATGGACTTTGATGACGAGAGGGCAGGTGGCGTCGATGACGTGCAGGCGCCGGCTTTGAGCCTCTTCCCAGACGGATTTCGCCACGCCGTGAGCGCTGAAAATCACGACCGAGCCTTCCGGCACTTCATTGAGCTCCTCCACGAAGACAGCGCCCTTCTGGCGCAAGGAATTGACGACATGCCGGCTATGGACGATCTCGTGACGGACATAGATCGGCGCTCCATACTTTTTGAGGGACAAGTCCACGATATCGATCGCGCGATCCACTCCCGCGCAGAAGCCCCGAGGATTGGCCAAATAGATTTTCATGGGTGGCGTAGATCTCCCTATCCGTCGCGCCCGTTCGATTTCGAACAGCCGATGAGTTCACCTTACGTCAGACCCGCCCTGCTCGTCAACACATTCATCCTCTTCCAGGGTTGAGGCTTCCGTCCTCCCTGTGCCACAATCGCCTCCATGTCGCCGGCCCCGAATAAGAAGATCCTGATCGTCGAAGATGAAGCGGACATCCTTCATCTTCTGACTCTTTACCTGGAAAAGGAAGGATTCCGAATCAGCACGGCCGGGACGGGCCTGCAGGCGCTCAAACTGGTGAAAGAGGAGCGTCCGGACTTGGTCATCCTCGATTTGATGCTGCCTGAAATGGACGGTCTCGAAGTCTGCAAGAAGATACGACTTAATCAGGACACGGCCATGATACCCATTCTGATGCTGACCGCCAAAGCCGAGGAATCGGATACGGTGATCGGCTTGGAGCTGGGCGCCGACGATTACGTCACCAAACCATTCAGCCCCAAGGCATTGGTCGCACGGGTAAAAGCCCTGCTGCGGCGAATGGATCGCAGCGCAAACGATGCGCAGTCGATTCACGAATACGGGCCGCTCGTGATCGATCTCTCGCGCCACGAAGTGCGGGTGCGCAACCACGAAGTCCCGCTCACGGCCAAGGAGTTCGGCCTTCTGGAACACCTCGTGCGCAATGTGGGACGCGTGCTGACGCGCGACGTCTTGCTGAATGCGGTCTGGGGCTACGATTATTACGGCACGACCAGGACGGTCGATGTCCATGTTCGGCGCCTGAAACAAAAAATCCCGCTTCTCAACGACGCCATCGTCTCGGTCAAATCACTCGGATACAAGCTGCGCGATTCCGACACAGCCCTATGAACCTTTCCATTCGATGGAAGGTCGCACTCGGCACGCTAGCCGCCGTCATCCTCGGGTTGGCGGTGGCCGGATGGTTGACGATTCGCTCGGTCGAGGAATCGGAGTTGCAGCGCGTGGCGGACATGCTTGATACCCGCGGCAGCCTCATCGCGCATGCCCTACGCTCATTCTTCACCGAAGCCGGTTTGCCGTCAGTCGATTCGCCGTCTCTGCAAGCAGCCGTCGGCGAACTCAGCGAGAAATCGCACATTCGGGTGACAGTCGTCGCTCCCGACGGAACCGTGCTCGCCGACAGCTCGGTCACCGCGGCCGAACTTCTTCGCCTGGAAAACCACCGCTCGCGTCCCGAGATCCTCCACGCGCAGGAATCGGGGCGCGGGGCCGACATTCGAGCCAGCCAGACGACCGGCGAACGGACCTTTTACGTCGCGTTGGCGATGGGGCAGCCGCCGCCGGAAGCCGCCGCCTCTTGGCCCGTCGTGCGTGTCGGCTTTCCGCTTACGACGATGGAAGACCATATTCGAACCGTCCAGCAGGATCTGGCCGTGGCTTTCGGCATTGCGTTTCTCGCGGCGCTGGCACTGAGCATTATCCTTGCCAGAAGTATTACCGGACCGCTTGCCGAAATGACCTCCGTCGCCCGCCAATTGGCCGGCGGCACGCCCGGTGTCCGCATACATATCGCCTCGCGCGACGAGGTCGGCTTCCTGGCCAAGACGCTCAACCACATGACCGATGAGTTGGAAGCCAAGATTAAAGAAGTATCGGAAGACCGGGCGCAATTGCTGGCCATGTTGACCGCCATGATCGAAGGGATCATGGTGCTCGATTACCGCGGCGTGATTCTTCAGGTGAATCCGGCGTTCGAACGCATGTTCGGGCTCGGCCGCGGTGACTGGCGTGGCCGGCCTTACGGCGAGGTTATCCGGCACGAAAGCCTCAGTGAGCTGGCGTCCAGGGTCTTGAAGACACGGACCGGGGAAGGCCATGAAATCATCTTGTTTCCCAGCGGCCGCTGCCTGCGGGTGGAGGCCTCCATGGCAGGTGGACGACTGGAGAATGAAGCCTGCGTGGTCCTGGTGTTTCACGACATTACGGAACTGCGGCGGCTGGAGAAAATCCGCAAGGATTTCGTCGCCAATGTGTCGCATGAACTGCGCACGCCGCTGACTTCGATCAAAGGCTATGTCGAAGCGCTGATCGACGGCGGAAAGGACGATCCCGACACCTCTGGTCAGTTTCTCGACATCATCCTCCGGCAGAGCAATCGCCTGAATTTGATCCTCGACGATCTGCTCCAGTTGTCACAAATCGAGTCAGGACAGGTGCTCTTTCGAAAAGACCCCGTGGATCTTCGGTCGGTCCTGGAGCGAACCGTGGCATTCATCAAACCGCTCGCCGACAAGAAACAGCATACGGTGGCCGTGACCCTGCCTGATCAGGTGCCTCCGGTCGTCGGCGATGAAGACCGCCTGGTCCAAGTGTTTATCAACCTGCTCGAAAACGCCGTGAAGTACACACCGGATGGAGGCGCAATCACCGTTGAACTCCGATGGCCTTCGAACCACCGAAAATCCAATCTGACGGATGCCGCCGAAGTGCTGGTCTCGGACTCAGGCATCGGCATCCCCGAAACGGACCGTCCGCGGGTCTTCGAGCGATTTTATCGAGTTGACAAAGCCCGCTCGCGCGAACTCGGCGGCACCGGATTGGGGCTGGCCATCGTGAAACACATCGTCGAGGGCCATGGCGGACTGGTATGGGTGGAAGGCAACGATCTGCGGGGAAGCCGCTTTATCGTGCGCTTGCCGGTCACTCGCTCCGCATGATCATCGGCTCAGCCGAAGGCCATCATGAGGGCATACACGCCGGCCGCCAGCAGACCGGCGCCCGGAAGCGTAAAGATCCACGCGCTGACGATTTTGGTGGTCACACCCCACCGCACCGCCGACAACCGCTTCGTGGCCCCCACGCCCATGATGGCCGATGTGATCGTGTGCGTCGTGCTGACCGGCAGCCCGATGTGCGCGGTCATGAGTAAGACGGCCGCCGCGCCGGTTTCGGCGGCAAATCCATGAACCGGCTCCAGCTTGACGATGCGCATGCCCAAGGTCCGGACGATTCGCCACCCACCGGCGACCGTCCCCAAGCCCATGGCGGCGGCGCAGCTCGCGATGACCCACACCGGTACATCATTGGTCTCGAGATGGCCCGAGGACAGCAATGCCAAGGTGATGATGCCCATCACTTTCTGGGCATCGTTCGCCCCGTGACTAAACGCCATAAAGCTGGCGGACACAAGTTGCAGCCGGCTGAAGATTTTCGTCGCAATCCCGCGCGACACGCGAAAAAACGACCAGCTGATCACAACCATAATCAGCAAGCCCGCCCCGAATCCAAACAATGGCGACAGCACCATGGCTTCCAGGACGGCTCGGAGGCCGCCCAACTTGATCGTCGTCCAGCCTCCATGGGCGACAGCGGATCCGACCAATCCGCCGATCAACGCATGTGACGAACTGCTCGGCAATCCGAGGACCAGGGTGAAGAGATTCCAGAGAATGGCCCCGCTCAAGGAGGCGGCGACAACCGTATGGGTAATGGCTTCCGGAAACACGATGCCGGAGCCGACCATTTTGGCTACGGCAGTGGAAAAGAATGCTCCGGCCACATTCAACAACCCGGCCAACAGGACGGCGACCAGCGGGCTTAAGACTCGCGTGGACACCACGGTCGCAATGGCATTCGCGCTGTCGTGCCATCCGTTCGAAAAATCAAACAAGAGCGCCAGGCCAATGGTGAGCAGCAGCATACTTTCAAATTCAGGCATGGGTCTCTTTTGCGGGCTGATCGTGCCGGATATGTGTGTGGGTGGCGTCTCGTCTGCGGCGAAGGCTTAAGCTTCCACTAATAGTGCTTGAGCGCGATCCGCTCGAGGATGTTCGCAACATCTTCACAACGGTCCGTACCGGCCTCGAAGTTCTCGTAGATTTCCTTCCACTTGATCACCGCCATCGGATCGGTTTCCTTTTCAAACAGTTGGGAGATCGCCTCGCGGGAGATGCGATCGGCCTCATTCTCCAAGCTGTTCACCCGTACGCTGCATTTATTGACATCGGAGTGCGGTTTTCCCAGCATCTCCACCGTCGCGCCGACTTCCACGGCCGACTGGTACAGAATATCGGCCAGCCGGATCGCCTGCTCGTTCGGTTGGTTCACTTTGTAGAGCACGAACCGATCGGCGATATCTTCGACGACATCCAGGATATCGTCGAGGGCGCTGGCCAGATCGTGAATGTCTTCGCGGTCGATCGGGGTAATAAACGTCTGATTCAGTCGCCGGGCGATATCGTGCGTCAAGCCGTCTCCGACGTGCTCCACTTCCTTGATCCGCTTCGCCTTCTGTACCGGATCGCGGAAGTCCTCCATCATATCCTTCAGCAAACGGCTGCCTTCGATCATGTTATGGGCCGCTTGCCTGAACAGATCGAAAAAAGCTTCCTCGTGCGGAATCAGACTCAGCATAATGGTGTACACCTTCGAGGCTCTACCGGGCTGCAATCGAGCCCGGAAACCCGCCACCCATCCTTCACCACCGAATCAACCCTGTCGCCCACGTCAATCCTCCACCGAACGCGCCCAGCAACAATACCTCGCCGGGTCTGACCGGCGCCTCGCGAACGGCACAGTCCAGGGCAATCGGCAGAGAGGCTGAAGAAGTATTCCCGTACCGCTCAATCACGGAATGCATGCGGTCGAGGGAAATATTGAGCCGCCAGCGGATCGCTTCCAGGATACGGGCATTGGCTTGATGCATGATGACATGATCGATGTTTTCAGCGCTCATCCCCCATTCCTTGAGGAGATCCGTGACCGCCCGCTCGAGCCGGCGGACTGCCATGCGGAACACGGCCCCGCCCTTCATCCGAAGCAGATGCTGGCCGCTCCGGATGGTGTCGGGTCGGAACGGCGCTCGGGAGCCGCCTCCGGGCACGGTAATGAGATCATGCCCAGATCCGTCGGCATACAGGCGCATCGCCATGATGCCCGATTGCTCCCGCATGGGGCTGTCCTCGGCGGTCAGAAGTGCCGCTCCCGCGCCGTCACCGAATAAGAGCGTGGTCTCTCTATCGGTTGGATCCAGGAATCGAGATTTTGTTTCCGCCGCCCCGACCAGGCAGGTCCGCACTTGTCCGCTGCGGATCATGGCATCGGCCATGGAGAGTCCGTATAGAAATCCCGAGCAGGAGGCGGCCACATCAAAGGCCAGAGCCGATTTCCCGCCGAATGCGCGCTGAACATAACAGGCTGTGGACGGAAAGGCCGTGTCCGGTGAAGTCGTCGATAGCACAATCGCATCAATAGATGCCGGCGATTTCCCCCCTGCCGCGCAGGCCCGGCGACAGGCTTCGACTGCCAGGTCGGAGGTGGCCTGTCCTTCATCGACCCAGTGTCGGGAACGGATACCCGTCAACTGATACACCTGCTCGGCGGAGAGATTCAGGGGCCCGGCGATTTCTTCATTCCCGACCACGCGACCCGTAATATACGAGCCTGTCCCGATAATTCTGCTACGTATCACGCTGCCCAGCTTATGGCGATGGTTGACGCAGGACGCGGCGCACATGTCGGCCGGAATGTCGGCGGATTATAGGGCCGGCACACCGGAGGGTCAACCGCGTGAGCCATTTTCGTTGCAATTCAAGAAACCTTCTGCTAGAAAACCATCATCACGCTGATCGGGCCGTCTTGTCACACGAACGAATGCCGCACCGTTTGCGTTTTGTTGTTCCATGCATCGCGTTAGCGGCCACGTTATGGCTGCTCGGCGCATGCTCGAGTACCCCCAAAAGCAATCCCTCCGATAAAAAGGTCCTTAGCGGCACCGACGAACAAATCTTCCTCGGAGATACGATTGAAAAGAATTATGATCCCAACGTGATCATGAAACGCGGGGAAGCTTTCTTCGACAAGGAGGAGTACCCCGAAGCGATCGTTGAATATCAGCATTTTCTGGATCTTCACCGAACGCACATCCTGGCGTCCTACGCACAATTCCGGTTGGCCGAGAGCCATTTACGGATCGCCCGGTCAATCGACCGCGACCCCGATCCGATTCATAAGGCGATCGCAGCCTTCGAGCGTCTGCGAAAAGAGTTTCCCGGCAGCCGCTATGAAGCGCAGGCGGAGCAACGCATCGCCGATTGCCACGATTGGTTGGCTCAAACCCATCTCTTCGTCGGGCAGTTCTATTATCGCCGGGATTCGTTTCTTGCCGCCGCACACCGGTTCGATCAGATCATGAAGGAATATCCCGACAAGTCGGTCGCGCCGGAGGCCTTGTACTACTTGGCCATGAGCTACAAGGAAATGGGCGCCAACGATTGGGCGAGCGAGAAACTCATCATGCTGGCCGAAAAATATCCTCAGAGCGAGGCGGCGCAAGACGGAAAGAAATTGCTCGCCAAGCTCCAGCCCACCCTACAGCCGGCTCAGGTCGTGGCGGAATCCAAGGAGGCGCCGCAGCAATCGCCTCCGGTCGTCGCGCAAGCCCAGGACATATCGCCGGTCCCGGCTACCGCGCCGTCCCGGAAGGAGTCGCCTGCCCCGGTGACGAACGCGAGTCTTTTCGCGGACAGGCGCCCGCAACCCACGATTGCCGCTCCATCCAGTCGAGCGCCGGTCGGCCGAACGCCGACTTTGTCCGATGCGGCCGGCACCGCGCTGACGCAGCACTTCGTATCCTGCCGTCTCGGAGCGTGGTGTTAAGACTGACTCAGCCCGTTCGGCTAGGCAGCATTGATCCTACCCCAAGCCACATCGCATCGTTTTATACAGGTTCCACCATGCAGCATCCCAAGTGGATTTATCCGCTAGCGCAACGGTGAAGCTTCAAGAATACGCTTGCGGAAGGAGCTTTTCACCAGTCCCTTGGCCTGCGCGAAGAATCCTTGATAGGTCGTCCTTCCCTGCAGCACCCCATAATAGAGCCGGATGACTTCTTGATAGTTGTGCATCAACCGATAACAGAGCCGGGGGAACGAATACACGATGCGCGCCATCCGGGCCGCGATACGAAATTCCGGGTAAATTTCCCGTTCCAATGCATGATCGTATTCCAGCAGGGATGCACAACGATCATGCAGACGACCGAGCACTGCATGGGCCGCCAGTTGTCCGGACCGGACGGCATAGTAGATGCCCTCACCAAAGAGCGGATCGACCAAGTGGCCAGCATCTCCAACCAACAAGACATTTTCGTTCACTAAACGACCGGATTCCCAGGCACCGCTGCCGTTCCGCCGGCCTTTAAAAATAGGAAGCGGATGCCCGAGCGGCCGGGGAATGCTTCGATTCGCCAGTCTCTTTTCCTGCTTCGTAAACCGCTCAAAGGTTTGCTTCGGGCTGCCGACTTTCTCTCGAAACTCAGCCACCCCAATCGATAGTTGCCGGTGCTTCGGGAATACCCAGGCATAGCCCTTTTGCGCCGTGCCAATATCAATGAGCACGCTTTTCGTATCGCGATAGCGCGCCGCTTCCTCAGTCCCGAGCATCACCTCGCTTTCCAATGTCGGCATACGAAGGGCTCTGAACCCGGGAAATAATTGTTGCGCCACCAGACTATTCGCGCCATCGGCCCCGATGAGAACCCGGGCATGGTATCGGCCTCGATCCGTCGATACGAAGACACCCCCCGGCCCATCGTCGAATAAGATCGCCCGTTCCCCTTCATGAACCTCGGTCCCGGCGGCGCGCGCCTTTTCGACGAGCGCCTGGTCGAATCGGTCGCGCATGACCATGTATGCGATCGGCGTCGGCGATTCAATGAGGAACGACTCCTGGCCTCGGTAGGAGAATTGGACGCCATAGACGGTATGCTCGACGAGGGGAGCGACGTTTTGATCAAGATCAAGAATGGATTGAATGCGAGCCGATAATCCTCCGCCGCAAACCTTGTAGCGAGGATGCTGTTGCTTATCCAGGGCCAGCACGGAAAGGCCGGCGCGGCTCAGTTCGTACGCGGCCACTGCGCCGGCCGGCCCTAAGCCGACAACCAGCGCGTCATATATGGTGACATCCGGCTTGGCGTTCATAGATGCCGTGAAAGATGGGCGAGGAAGAGACCGCGGTAGATAGCGACGAATCGCAATGCCGGCGACGGGCTACTGGCCGAGATACCATCCGATGCCATATCGCTCCAGGAAGCTCGTGATCATCGTCAGGGAATTGGCGTAAATCATCACGCCCACAACGATGAGCAGGACGCCGCTGACCGTCGAGACTCCCCAGAGATATCCCCGAAGCTCTTTGAAGTAGCCAAGGAACCGATCGACTCCCAAAGCCGTCAAAAAGAGCGGTAACGCCAGCCCAAGGGAATAGCAACTGAGTAATACCACTCCGTTCAAGAGCGAATCGGTCGTGCTGGCATAGAGAAGAATGGTTCCCAAGACCGGTCCCACGCAGGGCGTCCAGCCCGCAGCAAAGGCAATCCCGATCAAGAAAGATCCCAAATAGCCGGCCGGCCGGCTACGAAACTGGTACCGGTGTTCCATCTTGAGAAAATTCAAGTTCAGGATGCCGAGCAGATAGAGCCCGAACACAATGACGATGATGCCGCCGATGCGCCGGACATGTTCCTGATAGGTCAAGAGCGCCTGCCCGATCAAGCTTGCCGAAGCTCCGAAGGCCACGAACACCGCTGAAAAGCCCGCGATAAAAAGGAGCGAATTTAAAATGATGGCCTTACGGAATCGACTGCGTTCCGTGGCGTCGGTCAATTGTTCGATGGAGAGCCCGGTAATGTACGAGACATAAGATGGCACCAGGGGAAGCACGCAGGGCGAGACAAAGGACAGCAGGCCCGCCGTAAATGCGGCAATAAGAGAAATAGACTGCATCGACTCGGTCATGAATCAGGAGCCTTCCATGAGCGATTGGACCAAGCGGCGGCCTTCCGGCGTATTCCAGTCCCGCGCCCCATAAATGCGCTTCCGGACGATGCCATGCGGATCGATTAAAAACGTCATGGGCAACGTGCGGGCCCCGTAGCGCAACCCAATGCGGAAATCGGCATCATGCAGAACGGGAAATGTAAACCCCATCTCCCGTTGAAATGGTCTCGTTACAGCTACGCCCTGTGGATCCGTCGAGACAGCCAGAATCTCAAAATTCTTGCGGCTGAACGATTTGTAGAGCTGCTCCATGGCGGGCATTTCAATCCGGCATGGCCCGCACCAGGTTGCCCAAAAATTGAGCAGCACGACCTTCCCGCGAAATTGATCCAGCGTGACCTGAAAGCCCTCGAGATCCTTAAGGAGAAAATTCGGCGCTTCATCGCCGATCTTTACGATCCCGTTTTCAGCCGCAACGGCCGTTGAGACCGGCTTTTTGAATGGATCTGTGAGCGTTTCTGCATCGCATAGAGCGACGCTACCATGCACGGCCACGAGGCCCAATATGATCCATCGGTGCAGCATGCCGATGCCTCATAGAGTGGGGGCTGTGACGGCGGAAGCAGACTGAGCGGATTGAGGCCCCTGCTTGATCAGCTGAGTGAGGATTTGGAGATTGTCAAGCCTGGTCCAATCCCGCGGGCCGATGACTTTCTCGCGGAGCGTGCCTTCGCGATCGATAATGTATGTTTCCGGCACTCCCATGAGTTTGTACCGCTTGTCGGTTTGGCCCCATGAGTCGACCAGTACCGGAAAGGTCAAGTTCAGGCTCTTCACGAACGGGGGAATCTCCTTCTTGGTCGTCACGCGATCGATGCTGACGGCCAGGATGACGAGGCCGTCCTTTTCGAAATTCTTGTAGAGCACCTCCATG
>DASSBQ010000219.1:0-5859 GCA_035698625.1 Nitrospiraceae bacterium | reverse complement strand
TATGATTCCTCGCTCGGCTATATTGAGCTGGCGGAAGCGCAGAAATTCTTCAACATGCTCACCACGGTAAGCGGCATCGAAGTCAAGGTCACGGACGTGTTCCGCGCCGCCGACATCGCGAGATCGATTGAACAACACCTCGGCTTCACGTTCTGGGCTCGGGACTGGATGCAGATGAATCGCAATTTGTTCTCCGCGCTCAAACTGGAAAAAACCATGATGTTTCTTTTACTGGTGTTGATCACTATCGTGGCATCCTTCAATATCGTCAGCACCCTCACGATGATCGTCACGGAGAAGCAGCGTGAAATCGCGATTTTGAAGGCCATGGGGGCGACGCGCAAAGGCATCATGCGGATTTTCATGCTCAATGGACTGATCATCGGCTGCTCCGGCGCCGCGATCGGTGTCCCTTTGGGGTACGCGTTTCTCTGGTTGATCCAGACGTTCTGGACCTTCGACCAAACGGTGTACTACATCTCAAAAATCCCCGTCCATGTGCTGGCCTCCGATGTGTTGCTCGTCGCAGGATCGGCGATTCTTATCAGTTTTGCGGCCACCCTTTATCCGTCGCTGCAGGCCGCCAAGCTTGACCCGGCCGCCGCGCTTCGGTACGAATGACGGGAAGGGAAAGTACGATCTGGTGATTTGGCGAATTAGAGAGTATGAAATCACAATTAAATGCTATTGCGATGCTCTTTTTTCGCCGGATTACCGAATCACTAAATCGCAAGTCCGTTGAGCTGCTTTCCCGTCGCTCAACAGCCTGGCGATAGATCACGTTCCTCGCAATTCACCGAATCACCCGATCACCACATTCATGATCAAGGTCGTCGATCTTTACAAATCGTTTCCCATGGCAGGGAAAGAGCTTGTCGTGCTCAACGCGATCAATCTGGAGATCAGACGCGGCGAGTTCATCGCGATTGTGGGGGCATCCGGCGCCGGCAAGAGCACGTTGCTGCACATTCTCGGCACGCTGGATCGGCCGACCAAAGGCACCGTATCCTTCGAAGGACAGGATCTGTTCCAACTCAGCGAGGCGCAACAGGCGGAATTCCGCAACAAACGAGTCGGGTTCGTCTTTCAGTTCCATCACCTGCTGCCGGAATTCACCGCCTTGGAGAACGCCTGTCTTCCGGCGATGATTCAGCAGCGCACGCAGGTCGAAGTAGAAGCCGAGGCGGCCGGCCTGCTCAAAGAGGTCGGACTCGGCGACCGGCTGCACCACAAACCCGGTGAACTCTCGGGCGGCGAACAACAACGCGTGTCCGTCGCCCGCGCCTTGATGCAGCGCCCTGATCTGGTGCTCGCCGACGAGCCGACCGGGAATCTGGACACCCATACCGGCGAGGCCTTGTTCACGCTCCTCCGGCAGTTGAACCGTTCACGCGGCACCACCTTCATTATCGTGACCCATAATGACAAACTCTCGGCTCAAGCCGACCGCATCGTCTACATGCAAGACGGCATGATTGTGTAACGGACCACGATACCGTCGGCCTTGCACGATGGCGACAACTCGCGCCGCTCATTCCTCCGACTTGACTCTTCTCGTCCGACGGCCTAGCCTCTCGCCATGGAGTTTGGAGAACTCGGCGCCCGCCTCGGCTGGTTTTTTCTCGGAGCCGTTACGATCGCCGCCTTGCTGGCCTACTTCGGACGACTCGTTCTCCGCTATGTTCTCGCAGCCGAGCTTGAGACCTACAAGCAACGGATTCAAATGGAAGGCGTGATGGCGATGGAACGTCTGCGGGCGGAATTGCGCCGCAACGTCCCCGAAACGGACGATCGTGTTTCAAAGCTTCAGGATAAGCAGGCGGAAATTATCGCGGAGTTGTATAAGAAAATGGTGTTCTTGCGAAATGCCATGGCCAAGATGACCGGTTCAGGACCGGAGGAAGCAGCCGGTCAGGATGAGAAATGCGACGTCGTGATCGCGGCGGGAGAACAACTCCGCGACTATTTCGACCTGCATCGGATCTATCTCGACGAAGGACTCTGCAGGAAAATTCACTCGCTTCAGGCGACGTTCTTCGATGCATGGGTCAAACACTCGTTCGCCGTGGCGAAGGACCAGTACGTACGGCAAGGCAAGGGACTGTCGGTCGAAACCTGGAAGAAATTCAGCGATGAAGTCCCCCGTCTTTTACAAGACATCGAGCAGGACTTCCGATCTATGCTCGGCCATCGGCCGGGGGGCCGATAAGTCGGCCATACTTGTTTCCTCCTACCTGTTCGGTGGCGTCACAATACAGGGTCCTCCCTAGTATCCTTACCAGCCGGGTGCTCCTATTCTTGCTCTGGTTTCTCCAACTATGCAGGAACCACGTGGAGTTGGCGGCGTAGATGGGGCGCGGCTTCCTCACTCGTCCTGACTCGACGTAGCACAAAAATGTGAGGGGCTTTGTTCTCGCCGGCAGATGAGCTGATTCCACACGGCATGAGGCAAGGCGCCATGATCCGCGCTCAAATCGAGGTTCAACGCAAGGGCGCCGGATGGTGCATCAAATTCTGCACAATCTATCTCCATGATCGGGTCTTGACGCCGATCACCATAACTGATCGCCTGTTCGCCTCGCAATACGCTGCGGTCAAGGACATGCGGCGACAAGTTCTGGACTATCTGACACTGGAAGGCCACCTCGATCCGGCGACGCCCATCGATTGGCAAATTCTGCCCTGGAAGGCGGTGCAGATTGAATCAACCCACACCCCCTAGACTGAACATTCGCTCCGGTTTGCACGCCATATCACATTGTAATTCTTGACGGATCGTGATCGTTTGCGTAGACTCAGGCCTGCGTCGCTACTACTCACGGTTCCTAACGGGTATGCAGACACCCTGCTGGGTTCGGTCAGTCGCCCTTATCCTGGTCCTGCTGCTGCTCATTCCTTATCAAGCCGCTGCTATTGAATTCGTCTTCGTCGGTACCCGCCAAGTCGGCATGGGAGGAGCCGGAGTCGCCTCCACCTTCGACGCCACCGCCACCTATTGGAATCCGGCCGCGCTTGCCATGAGCAAGAAGGTGGATGTCCGGTTGCAAGGCACGTTAGGAGCTGTCGATCGGGGCGACGTGTTCGATACATTGAAGGAGATTAATCAATTCAATTTTTCCGACCCGAGCGCGGCCAACCAGGCGAGGCTCCAGTACCTCGTCGACAAAATCAACCGCCCGAGCACGAACCTGTCGACCGCCGGATCCGGCGGGTTCTATCTGAAGGCGAACTTTGGCGAGCACGCCATCGGCTTTAACGTTTCGGATGTCGCGACGGGCGGGGCGTTCACCCGGACCCCCGCCACCGTGACCGGGACACCGGGAAATGTGAACGTAAACGGCCAGATGGGATTGAACGGATTGGAAGCCCGTCAAGCGGCGATCTCATACGCCTATGCCTTTGCCGACCGCATGTTCTCCATCGGCATCACCGGGAAGTATATTCAAGGCGCCGCCTATACCAGCACGACCAATATCTTCGGCGCCAGCGACGACATCAAGATCTTTGAAGATCTCGGCCGGGCAAAAATTACCAGTGCGCTCGCAATCGATATCGGCGCCATGTACCGGCCGGCATCGTGGCTCCGATTCGGCGTCGTGGCGAAAGACATCAATGCGCCGACATTCGATGCTCCGAACGGCGAGCAGTTCAAGCTCGACCCCCAAGTGCGTACAGGAGTGGCCGTCAATCCTTACAGTTCCTTAACCCTTTCCGCCGACGTCGACATTACTTCCAATAAGACGCTGACCCCCGGCGTCAAGAGCCAATACTTGAGCCTGGGCGCGGAGCAAACCATCCTGTCCGAGTTGTTGTCGTTCCGAGTCGGCGCGTTTAAGAACATGCAAGACGCGCAGACGCCGTTCATTCCGACCGCAGGGTTTGGACTACGGCTCCTCGCCTTGCGAATCGATATCGGCGGTGGGTATGATTTTCGTGACCAAGCCGCCATAGCTTCCGGCTCGATCGGCATGACGTTCTAATGCCGCGCCGTCATCTGATAATCTTTCATGTGAGGACTATGACACCCCGCACATCCCTTCTTGTTTTATTTTTGGCGGCGTTATCGTTACTTGGCGGCTGCGGCGGGTTGCAGGAGATGTGGGAGGGACCGGCGGCGAGAGGTTTTTATCCTCGTACCGTGGCGATCCTGCCGATTTCCGGCGCTTATGACAGCGCCCGGGAAGATGTCGAAGAGGTGGTCGCGAAGGTGTTGACCAAGAGCCGGAAAGTCGAAAAGGTCGTCCCGCCTGAACAAGTGACGGATACCTTTCAGGCCACCAAGGAAGCGTTTGACGCGCTGGTCACGTATTTTTCACGCATGGAGACGACCGGGCAGTCCGATAAACAATCAGCGGTGCGGATCGGCCAAGCGCTCAATGCCGATTCCTTGCTCGTGGTGAAAGTCAACGCCTGGGAGTACACACGGGAAGAGGGGGACAACATCGCCAGGGTTGGGTTAAGCATGCGGTTGATCGACGCGATCAACGGCGCGATCGTCTGGAAGGCCCGGCACCAACTGCAGGAAAGTTATCTCTTCATGCGGCCGGACATGCGGGAATTGGCTACCAAGCTGGCCTCCGATATGATCAAATTCATGCCACCGGAAAGACGCTAGCTCTTCCATCACGCCAGACCGGCGACACGGCCAGTTCTCACTCGCCGGATGCGGGCGGCGCATTGCGGACCAAAAACACGACGGCGTCGTCTGGAAACGGCGCCGTTAGAGTCCTCAGCCCGTTCCGTACAGAAGGCGCGATGCGGGTATTCCCGCTCGCGGGCTCGAACCATTCCACCGACCAGGTGCCCGCCGCAGAAAGGTCCAGCGCGATCGCCCCGCCCTCCGGCACAAAGCCCAACACGAAGTCGCGCCCCATCAAGCAATAGCCGGTCGAACAGCGTGACGGATCTGTCTCCGGAGCAGCGTCTCCAAGATTCATCCGATTCGCATAGCTGCCCGCCTGCCCCATCCGCTCCATGACCGTCGTCTCGCTGACATTTGGCTTCCCATATTGCTGACAGTAGATGTACCAAAGATTGTGTCCGCGAGTGAACGCTTTCCAGGGCCAGCGCGCATCGTTCACGCCGGTGCAGGGCACCATATGGTCCATATCCAGAATGCTGACCTGGTGTCCGGCGCTCACCGGCGGGCTCTGCTCATAGGCGGGGCCGCCCGGCGCGATGAAATCGGCCGAGGCGGCGGCCAACACGCGATTGTTGAAGTTCTGGAGCGACGTCATGCCGACCGGATGCCGGTAGGGTCGTGAGGACTCATAGCGCTTGATAAAACCGACGAAGTATTCTTGCCACGCATTTGTCTCGGGGCTGTCATAGCATTCGTTACAGATTTCGTAGAGCACGTTATCCAGATCGCCCACACTTTCGATAATCTGACGCACATACGCCTCTTGGTACGGGGTGAATGGGTGTCCGAGACTGCCGAGTTCGAGTCCGTGCCCGTCGCCGTCGACATCCCCGTTCACACCGTTGATGTTGTTCCGGCTATTGAACGGGTGCGTTTCCCAGGATCGGCTGCCGGGTATCCGTAAGCCATTCTCCCAGCCGAAGCTGTGCCAGAGCATGATCGACACATGGATTCCTTCCGCTCTCGCCGCCAGCACTCGTGCCCGCATCCGCTCGAAGTAGGCATCCGCGTTGACGCGGGGGCTGACAAGATTTGCAACGTCCAGCCGGGACAGGTCGAACTTATTTCCCCCGTCCGCGGCGCAACATATCGCTGACCGCATCCATGGCATCTGCATGGCGCCTCGCTCGTCGGGATTTCCAGTGCTGCTCTCGCTCGTCCAAAAGCGGAGAAGATTGCCGCCGTGCCGCGATAGAATATCCAGCGCGGTCTGGAAG
>DASSBQ010000218.1:0-8526 GCA_035698625.1 Nitrospiraceae bacterium | reverse complement strand
GCAGGTCCGCGAGCTGTCCTACATTCATTCCGCGACGTCACCTACGCACGGTCTGCCAAGGCCCGCACAGAGAGTGCACCCGGTAACCGCGATTTCATGGGCTTGGAGATGCCCTGGTACTCGGTCCCGCGGGATTCACTCGAGACCCTCTTGGTTGGACGTTGAGTGGGCATGATGCACATCGTTTGCTACCTGCGGACGGGATCCAAGGTTCTTCGAGACTTACTGGACGACGCGGCGCGGCGTCGAGGCGATGGACAACAGCTACGGGTTGCTCGACTTAACCGTCTACGGGCGGCAAGAGACCTGGGAGGATTCGCCGGCCGGCTGGCCACAACGGTGGGAAGCCAACGCCGAACAGTGGCGGACCAATGGACGTCCCACCGCCCAATGGCCCGCTTGAATGCCGGGTATTCCGACGATCTGGCCATCGGCTGAAAACTCTTGTATCGTCAGGCGTGGCCGCCTCTGCGGACTCGTTCGGCGATCTTTCTGCGGAGGCGCGCTTTTTCGAGGCTGATCTCCGCTTCTTTGACTTCCGACGGGAGGCCGCCTGTTTGCAAGCGCTGCTCGGCTTTTTCCACGGCCTCTTGAGCCCGCTCGACGTCGATGTCTTCTGCTTTCTCGGCGATCTCAGCCATGACGGTCACTTTGGTCGGGGTCACTTCGGCAAATCCCCAGAGCACCGACATATAGTGCCAGACATCCTCCGTCTGATATCTGAGTTCACCGATCCGAAGGGTAGAGAGGAAATGGCAGTGGCCCGGCAACACGCCGAATTCACCTTCGAAGCCTGGGGCGATGACCATATCCACCTGCTGGCTCAGCAGCAATTTTTCCGGCGTCACGACTTCCAGCAATATCTTTCCAGGCATGCGTCCTCGGTTCCCAAGTCAAAGCACACGGGCAGAGCCGGCTCCGGCGCTGCTTATACCTTTACTCCCATCTTTTCCGCCTTCGCTACGACTTCCTCGATGGCTCCCACCATGTAAAAGGCCTGTTCCGGAAGATGGTCGTACTTGCCTTCGAGAATCTCCTTGAAGCTCCGCACCGTATCCTTGAGCTTGACATATTTCCCCGGCGAGCCGGTGAAGGCTTCCGCCACGTGGAACGGCTGCGACAAGTACCGTTGGATCTTCCGCGCCCGCGTGACCGCCATCTTGTCGTCTTCCGACAATTCATCCATGCCAAGAATCGCGATGATGTCCTGGAGATCCTTATAGCGCTGGAGAACCGATTGCACGCCGCGGGCGACCTTATAATGTTCCTCTCCGATGACCTGGGGATCGAGAATACGGGAAGTGGAATCCAAAGGATCCACCGCCGGATAGATGCCCAACTCGGCCAATTGCCTCGATAACACCGTCGTTGCATCCAGATGCGCAAAGGCGGTGGCTGGAGCCGGATCGGTCAAGTCGTCGGCCGGGACGTAGATAGCTTGTACCGAGGTGATCGATCCGCGCTTCGTGGACGTAATGCGCTCTTGCAGCGCGCCCATCTCGGTCGCCAGATTCGGCTGATAACCGACGGCCGACGGCATGCGGCCCAGCAGAGCGGACACTTCTGATCCGGCTTGGGTAAACCGAAAGATATTATCCACGAACAACAGCACGTCTTGATTCTCTTCGTCACGGAAGTACTCGGCGACCGTCAGCCCCGTGAGTCCGACCCGGAGTCGCGCGCCAGGCGGCTCATTCATCTGTCCATAGACAAGCGCGGCCTTCGATTTCGAAAAATCTTCCGGATCGATGACTTTGGATTCCTGCATCTCATGCCAAAGGTCGTTGCCTTCGCGCGTGCGTTCTCCGACACCGGCAAATACGGAGAAGCCGCCGTGGTGCAGCGCGATGTTATTGATCAATTCCATGATGATGACGGTCTTGCCCACGCCGGCGCCGCCGAACAGCCCGACTTTCCCGCCCTTGCTGTAGGGTTCGAGCAAATCGACCACCTTGATGCCGGTCTCCAGCACTTCGGTTTTCGTGTCCTGCTCGTCCAGCGGCGGCGCCGGGCGGTGAATCGGATAGGTTTTCTTGGTTTTGATAGGGCCTTTTTCGTCGACCGGTTCGCCCAAGACATTGATCAACCGACCCAGCGTTTCCCTCCCCACCGGAACCGAGATGGGCGCCCCGGTATCCTGGACATCCATTCCGCGCGTGAGCCCGTCGGTAGTGGACATGGCGACTCCCCGGACCCTATTTTCGCCGAGATGCTGCGCGACTTCGAGCGTCAACCGGACCGCCGGTTTCCCGGCTGCCTTGTTTTCCGCTTGCTCGACCTTCAACGCGTTATAGATGTTCGGAAGCTGGCCCGGCGGAAATTCCACGTCCACGACGGGTCCGATGACCTGAATCACTTTGCCTGTGCTCATAGGGCTCCTTCTGTCGCCAATGATGAATGAGAAGCTCGAAATGAAGAATAACAGGGGTTCGCCCCGCTTCCACCTTCACTATTCAACATGTCTCATTCCCACTTCATGCTATTTGAGCGCTTCCGCGCCACCGACAATGTCCATCAGCTCTTTGGTGATCGCCGCCTGCCTGGTCTTGTTATAGTACAGAGTCACTTTCTTGATGAGTTCTCCGGCATTCCTCGTCGCCCCGTCCATCGCAGCCATGCGGGCTCCATGTTCAGCCGCCGCCGACTCCAATAGGATGCGGAACGTTTGGATCTGGAAGTGTTTAGGAATGAGCGTGGAGAGCAATTCGTTTTCTTCCGGCTCATAGAGATAGCTGCCGCCGATCGCCTCCTGGTCGGCAGGCGACGCCGTTTCGCCGAATTCCGTCGCCGGGTCGATGGGAAACAGTTTCTCGACGATGACGCGCTGTTGGATGGCCGACTTGAATTCATTGTAAACCACATACAGCTCATCGAACGTCCCTTGAATAAAATGCTGAGTGACGTCGCCGCCGATATCGATTGCATGCTCGAAACTCAACCGATCGAAGATGCCGGTCCACTCGTGCCGGATCGGCCATGGACGGCGGCGGAAGTAATCGCGTCCTTTCCGGCCGACGATGCTGAGCGTGACCTGCAGTCCATTGGCCTTGCATTGTCGGAGAAATTCCATGCTTTTGCGCACGATGTTACCATTGAAGGCGCCGCACAGTCCGCGGTCGCTCGTCACCACCAGAACCTCGACTCTTTTTCCGGTTCTCTTTTGAAGCAGCGGATGCGATGCGCGATTCACGCGGCGGCTCAGATTGCCGAGCACGCCGCGCATTTTAAGCGCATACGGCCGCGCGGCAAGGATGCGGTCCTGCGATCGTTTGAGCTTCGCCGCGGCCACCATTTTCATGGCCTTCGTGATCTTCTGCGTATTTTTGAACGCCGCGATCTTTCGGCGTAGACTCTGTAGGCTTGGCATGTTGGACAGTGTGAATGAAAACCATGGCTTGGCGAAGCTGATCCGGTGATGTACCGGATATGACTCTTACTTCACCGAATCATGCGATCACCCGATCATCAAATTGTTACTTCGCGCCGTATCCCATCTTTTGTTTGAAGGTCGTAATGACTTCCTTGAGCTTGCCGCCGACCTTATCGTCGATCTTCGAAATCGTGGTCATGTCTTTTCGCAATTCCGGATGATTCTGTGCAATGTACCGGAGCAGTTCTTCTTCGAACTCGCGCACCTTGTTCACCGCCACGTCATCCAAGAAACCATTGACGCCAGCGAAAATCGACAGAACTTGATCCGCCACCGGCATCGGCTTGTACTGGCCCTGCTTCAGCAATTCGACCATCCGCACTCCGCGGGCCAATTGAGCCTGAGTCGCTTTGTCGAGTTCGCTGCCGAACTGCGCGAAGGCGGCCATTTCCCGATACTGGGCCAGATCCAACCGCAGCGTCCCAGCTACCTGCTTCATCGTCTTAATCTGCGCCGATCCGCCCACGCGGGAGACGGACAATCCGACGTTGATCGCCGGCCTGATGCCGGAATAGAACAGATCGCTCCCCAAATAAATCTGTCCATCCGTAATCGAAATCACATTGGTCGGAATGTAGGCCGATACGTCGCCGGCTTGAGTCTCGATGATCGGCAGCGCCGTCAAACTTCCCCCGCCAAGCTTGTCGCTCAATTTAGCCGCCCGCTCCAACAGCCGGGAATGCAGATAGAACACGTCTCCGGGATAGGCTTCGCGCCCCGGCGGCCGGCGCAGCAATAGAGAAAGCTCGCGATACGCTACGGCATGTTTGGAAAGGTCGTCATAAACGATGAGCGCATGCTTCCCGTTGTCGCGGAAGTATTCCCCCATGGCGACGCCGGCAAAGGGAGCCAGGAATTGCATCGGCGCCGCGTCGCTGGCGGTGGCGGATACGACCATACTGTATTCCATGGCATGGTGTTCTTCGAGCGTTTTCACCACGCGCGCCACCGTGGATCGCTTCTGGCCGATTGCGACATAGATGCAAAAGACTCCGAGCCCCTTTTGGTTGATGATCGTATCGACCGCAATGGCCGTTTTACCGGTTTGCCGATCGCCGATAATCAATTCGCGCTGCCCGCGGCCGATGGGAATCATGGCATCGATGGCCTTGATCCCGGTTTGGAGCGGCTCGCGGACCGATTGCCGGGTGATCACACCGGGCGCCACCATCTCGATCAGGCGGGTCTGCTGGGATTTGATCGGCCCCTTTCCATCCAAAGGTTGACCGATCGGGTTCACGACGCGTCCGACCAAAGCCTCACCGACCGGAACCTCGGCAATGCGGCCGGTGCGTTTGACAGGGTCGCCTTCCTTAATCCCGACGTCGGAGCCCATCAAGACGGCGCCGACATTGTCTTCCTCAAGATTCAGCGCAATGCCGTAGAGACCGCCGGGAAATTCCAGCATCTCTCCCGCCATCGCGCCGTCCAATCCGTAGATTTTCGCGATGCCGTCTCCGACCTGGATCACCGATCCGGTTTGGCTGACGTCCACCTGTTGGTCGAAGCCTTTGATTTTCTCTTTGATGATCGAGCTGATCTCTTCTGCCTTAATCTGCATGGCTACTCCTTCGTCAACAGACGCTGCATCGCAGTGAAACGGCCTTGGATGGTGCTGTCGACCACGGTGCTCCCGAGTCTGATATGCAAGCCGGCCACATGAGCCGCGTCCGCCTGAAATGTGACATCCACGTCCCGCTTCAGCACATCGCGAAGCCGCATACGAATGCGATCCTGCTCCTGCGAAGGAAGAGCCGTGGCGGAGGAGACGGTCACTTGCTCTCTACCTTTGGCCTCATCCAAAAGCTTGGTAAAGGCTTCCGCAATGTCCGGGAGAAAAGCGACGCGGTTTTTTCGGACCAGCTGGTCGAGGAAATTTTTCCCGACTGGAGGACAACCCAACCGATCGGCCAGTTCAAGCAACACGCTGAGTTTATCCTGCTCGGCGAAGGCGGGAGACGCAATAATATGCCGCAGAGCGGCTGACTCCGTAAACGCTTGTCCCAGCCCATGGAGCGCGCGGTTCGCAGGCTCGATGCTCGGTTGATCCAAGAGATCAAACAAGGCTTTCGCGTATCGACGTGCGACGGCTGTCTTAATCACAACAATTGTCCGGTGGCGTAACCGTGTTTAGAACAAACGGGAAGCTTTCGTGCGGGTGGGCACGATCAAAAGCGCGCCAGGTTAGCACTCAAAAGCGGGGGGTGTCAAGACCAAGAGCCGGGCGAGAGACTTGCCAGTTGGCCGTGGATGAAACCCAAACAACCCTATCATGAACGTTGGATAATGCCGCCGCCGATAACCCGGCTTCCAATGTAGAACACGATCGATTGTCCCGGGCTCACCGCTCGTTGAGGCTGATGAAACCGCACATGAATCGCATCATTTCCGCCGGAGGACACTGAGGCCGGCACCGCCGGTGTGGCATAACGCACCTTTACCATTACGTCCTGCGGCACGCTGGTGATGGAGAGATCGAAAAGGTTAAGGTCTTCGACAAGACAATTCGACTGGAGCAGTCCTTCCTCCGGACAGAGGACTACGGTGCTCGTTTCGGGAAGAACCTTTTGCACATAGAGCCGCCGCCCCGCGGCAATACGGAGGCCGCGTCGCTGCCCCGGCGTATAAAAGGCGATGCCATCGTGTCGCCCCAGGATGCGTCCTTCGGTATCGATAAAGTCGCCGTTTTTCTTCGCTTCCGGCAGTTCTTGCTCGATGAAAGTCCGATAATCCCCCTGGCTGACAAAGCAAATTTCCTGGCTCTCCTTCAATTCGTCGACGGGCAGGCCGAGTACATCGGCTTCTTTCCAGACGTCGCGCTTCTCCATGTCCCCGACCGGAAACAAGATGCGCGGCAGCCAGCCGGGGTTGATTCGGTACAAGAAGTAGCTCTGGTCCTTGCGGACATCGCTCGAACGGTGGAGCTGCCAGGCTCCGTCCTCTTCGACTATGCGCGCATAATGACCGGTGGCGACATAGTCGATTCCGCGCGCCCGCGCCAATTCATGAAGAGCGCGAATCTTGACCCGTTCATTGCATCGCACGCAGGGATTCGGCGTCGTCCCGCCGGCATATCCGCTGAGAAAATCGTCGATGACGCTTCGGCGAAAACTGTCGCGGGTATCGACCACCTCATGAGCGATATCCAGTTTCTGAGCCACATACTTGGCGATACCGACCTTGCAACAGCCCCGCTCTTGCCACCGCTTCGACGCCGCCGCTTCGTCCTCGTGTTCCCAGACCTGCAACGTAACGCCATGCACTTCGAAGCCCTGACGAACCAAGAGCGATGCCGCCACGCAGCTGTCCACACCACCGCTCATGCCAACGAGTACCGTACGCCGAATCATGACGGTCAATCTTTCAGCTTTCTTGGCCCTTCACTTTTCCACGATGCGCAGCCAGGTCGTGGACGGCGGTATCACGAGCGGCTCCTGCAGCCGATTCTTCTTCGACCCACTTGTCGCCTCCCATGTCGCAGGTACCGTGGAAATGCCCCCCGTCTTCGATGCAAACCGCCGGGCTGTGGATATCGCCGACGAGTAGGCCGGGCTTCTGTATCTCGACCTTCTCAACGGCGGTGACCGTTCCTTTCACCCTGCCGCTGATGACGACGGACCCTGCCGATATGATTCCCTTGATAACGGCGCTTTCTCCGACAATGACGGCCCCCCCGGTATGCACCTCTCCTTCAACACGCCCGTCGATTCTGACCGTTCCATCGAAGCTGACAATGCCTTTAAAGCTGGTGCCCTTTCCCAAAAACGTAAATTTGTCATCTTCTGCAACGACTTGCGCCTTTTTTTCACCCCACATAATACCTCCTTCACGCAGCCTTCAATGCCATCAGACAGCGAGCGCCGGCTCGTATTCAGCTTTCCATCGTGGATACATCCGGCAACTCAGCAGTCCCGCTTTCGTCTTTTACCCCGATACCAACTTCACCCCTTGCCCCCGGGCGGTATCGCGCGGAGTATCCCGCGTTGAGGGCTGGCTCATTTCCAGGTTTCCGTTGAACACCACGCCTTCTTCCATGGACAGCAGCGGCGCTTTGACTCCGGCATTGACCACCGCGGGAGCTCGAAGCTTCACCTTCTCTCGCGCGCTGATGTCTCCGGTGATCTTCCCCTTGCAGACGACCGTCCCGGCAGTGATTTTCGCGCTAAGCACCGCATCTTCTCCCACGATCAGTACGCCCTCTGTGTGGATTTCTCCGTCCAATTGTCCGTCGATGCGGACCGTGCCATTGTAGGTGATCACGCCCTTGAAATTCACTCCCTTTCCCACGAACGCGTTGATCTCTTCAGTCCCTTCGCGCTGAGGATTGACCTCCTGACTTTCGACTTCGACGCCCTCGGCCGGTGAGGACGGCCGCTTTCCTTCCTGCTTATCCCTATTATTCCACATGCATGTCCCTCCCTTTATGCTCCGACTGGCTTGGGGCGAAGCACGGATTCCGCACAACGCGCCTCGGCGCGGCGGTGTTGGCTGCTCGCTGATGAGAGTAAATGACGGCCATTCTACCCGGGTACGACCCAAAAAGCTTATGAAAAACTTCCCGTCTCGTTCAAAATCCGCTCCACGATCCCATCAAGTTCCTCAGGGGAGAAATACTGAATGATGATTTTTCCTCCCCGTCTTCCTTTCTCGATGTGGACGCGGGTCCCCAATCGCTTCTGGAGGCGTTCTTCCAAGTTGGAGCGTACCGGCGATCGAACCGCGCGTCTTGCCCCACGCCGTCCCTCCGATTCGCGCTGAAGCAATCTTTCTGCATCCCGCACTGAGAGCCGGGCCTGTAGAATACGCCGCGCCAACTGTATCTGAGCTTCCGGCGCAACGAGGCCGAGAATCACCTTGGCATGCCCGGTCGAAAGTTGGTCCGTCTCGATCAGCTCCTGGATCTCGACGGGAAGCGTCATGAGACGAAGCACATTGGCAACCGATGATCGATCGCGGCCGACCTTTTGGGCAATCACATCCTGGGTGAAACCGAATTCGTTGGCCATGCGGTGGTACGCCCGCGCCGTTTCCATGGGGTTCAAGTCGTCTCGCTGAAGATTCTCAACCAAGGCCAGCACCATGGATTCCTGATCCGA
>DASSBQ010000217.1:0-8218 GCA_035698625.1 Nitrospiraceae bacterium | reverse complement strand
TTTTCTGGTCTTCCGGTCCTTCTCCCGTCCTCTCGGCATATGTGTTCTCCTCGTTGAACCTCGCGTCAACATGATATTGCGCGACAGCGCGCGATGTATACCATACGACTCGCCACGCTCACAACCGCGGCGGCGCGAATTGACCCCTTACCTGGGTGCGCCGTTGTCTTGTGAGGGCCACGTACGCGTGTTAAGATGCCGGCCGCAGACACTGCCGGCTCACGGGACACTGGGTGCTCAGAAGACACGGCCCGCTCACTGACTCGCGGGCGTCCACAAACGTGGCGCTCATTATTCTTCGCGCCGTGGACCTCGCACCCGTGCGCAAACGCAAACGTGAGGCGATTTATTCATCGTCTCGCGCACCTCGCCGGCGTTCACAAACCTGACAGTGCCTTATTCGGCACGTCGTGAGCCTCGCCATTCGTAGCGACCCATGTCACAGCCACAGCTCGATAAGATTTACGATCCTAAACAGGTCGAAGAACGCTGGTCTCGCCGCTGGATCGAGCTCCGATTGTTTCACGCTTCCGTTTCCGATCGGCGCCCTTCCTATTGCATTGTGATTCCTCCTCCGAATGTCACGGGCTCTCTGCACGTCGGCCATGCGCTGAACAACACGCTCCAGGATATTCTCATTCGCCGGCGACGCATGCAGGGTTACAACACCCTCTGGATGCCCGGGATGGATCATGCCGGCATTGCGACTCAGAATGTGGTCGAGCGGCAGTTGCAAGCGGAAGGGACCTCGCGAGAAGTACTCGGCCGGGAAGAATTCCTCAATCGCGTGCAGCAATGGAAGGAACACTCCGGCGGCGTCATCATCGCTCAATTGAAACGGCTGGGCGCCTCATGCGACTGGGAGCGGCAGCGCTTCACCATGGACCCGGGTCTCTCGGAAGCAGTGAAGCTCGTGTTCGTGCGTCTCTATGAAGACGGGCTCTTGTATCGAGGCGAACGGCTGATCAACTGGTGTCCTCGATGTCTCACGGCTCTGTCGGATATCGAAGTGGAGCACGAAGATAGCACCGGAAAGCTCTATACGATTCGTTATCCCTTGGCAGACGATCCATCTCAGTATCTACTCGTGGCGACCACTCGTCCGGAAACCATGCTCGGTGACACGGCCGTCGCTGTGCATCCGGAAGACGACCGCTATCGGCATCTGATCGGCAGCCGAGTGCAGGTCCTGTTGACGAGGCGTACGGTCCCCATCGTGGCAGATCCCATCCTGGTCGATCGGGAGTTCGGCACCGGCGCCGTTAAAGTGACGCCGGCGCACGACTTCAATGATTTCGAAGCGGGCGAACGGCATGGACTTCCCCGGATCAAGATCATGGATATCCACGCCAATCTTCAATTAACCGACGCGCTCGCTGAACCGGAAGTAATCGAGGCGGTCAACGGGCTCCCTGCCGCCAAAGCGAGGCCCAAGATCGAGCAATTGCTCGCCGAGCGCGGCTTCCTGGAAAAAGCGGAACCGCATAAGATGGCGCTCGGCAAATGTTATCGCTGCAAAACTGTGGTGGAGCCGTTCCTCTCGGATCAATGGTTCGTCAACATCAAGCCGCTGGCTCAGCCGGCCGTTCACGCGGTCGAGGACGGTCGGGTCAGAATTCTTCCCGAATCATGGAAGAACAATTATCTCGGCTGGATGAGGGATATCAAGGACTGGTGCGTCTCACGGCAAATCTGGTGGGGCCATCAAATTCCGGCCTGGTATTGTGAAGGCTGCTATGGCTCCGATTTTTTACGACGAGCCTCGGATGGTCAACCGTTGGTTCCTTCCGATGCGGTTCCAATCGTCGCGCAGACCAAGCCCGCCGCCTGTTCGACCTGCAGCAGCAATCGACTCGTCCAAGACCCCGACGTCCTCGACACCTGGTTTTCCTCGGCGCTCTGGCCGTTCTCCACCTTGGGCTGGCCACAGCAGACACCCGAGCTCAAAGTCTTTTATCCAACCTCGACCCTCGTCACGGGTCTCGACATTCTGTTCTTCTGGGTCGCCCGCATGATCATGATGGGCCTCAAGTTCATGGGCGATGTGCCGTTCCGCGATGTGTATATCCACGCCCTTGTTCGTGATGCGGAAGGCCAAAAGATGAGCAAGTCGAAGGGCAACGTCATCGACCCGCTTCAGGTGATGGATCAATACGGCACCGATGCGCTGCGCTTTACCCTCGCTGCCATGGCATCTCCCGGCCGCGATGTGAAACTGGCGGAGGAACGAATCGAAGGCTATCGAAACTTTGCCAACAAGATTTGGAACGCGGCGCGATTCATCCTCATGCATCTCGACGGAAAGCGAGAGGCGAGGCCCGCACACGATCGATCGGTCGCCGACCGATGGATCCTCTCGCGCCTCAATGCGACGATTCGGGCTGTGAATCAAGAAGTCGACCAGTACCGTTTCGATCGAGCCGCCGGAATTCTCTATCACTTCATCTGGCATGAGTATTGTGATTGGTATCTTGAATTGGCGAAATTGCCCCTGCAGGACCCGTCGACAGCTGATGCGGCTCGAGCGCGCCAGACATTGCTCGAGACATTTGAACACCTCATGCGCCTGCTGCATCCCTTCATGCCGTTTGTGACCGAAGAGATCTGGCAGACGTTGCCTCATGAGGGTAATAGCATCGTGATCCAATCCTATCCGGCGGAACAGCCGGAATGGCATTCGGAGGACGCCGAAGACGCCTATTCTCTGCTGCAACGTGCCGTGTCTCTCATGCGGACGGGACGCTCCTTGCTGGACTACGCGCCCGGCAAGTCGATCGGGCTCCACGTCATGGGGGCGCAGGAACAGGACCGTTCCCGATTGGACTCGCTCGCACCCGCCATAGGTCATCTGGCTCGAGGGCCGGTTTCCGTCACACCAACCATCACGACGCCGTCGGCCGATTCGGGATTGCTGAGTTTGGCCGCCGAGGGCATCACGGTCGGGGTAGCCGTTGAAGGCGACGTCGATTTGGTGAAGGCGCTGGACCGCATTAAGAAACAAAAGGACGAAGCGGGGAAGGAGATGAACCGCCTGTCCGCCAAACTCGCCAATGCGGGATTTGTCGAAAAAGCTCCGCAGGAGGTGATTGACGAGCATCGCGCTCGACTGCAATTGCTCACGCGCGACCATGGTATTTTGGATCGCAGCGAGCAACAACTTCAGGACATCCTTCGCTCAAGGACGGCATGAGTCAGCCGCCTGTCCCGCTTTTTCAGAACATTGTCCGGCAGGCGATTGCGGAGGATCTCACCTTCGGCGACATCACGACATCCGCGCTATTTCCAGAATCGCATCAGGCCCGGGCGACCATCGTAGCCCGCCGCTCGATGGTTGTCGCAGGGATTACCGTCGCTCGAGCGGTCTTTCTCGCGATCGATCCTTCATTAAAGATCCGTTGTCCAATTCGCGATGGACAATCGGTTCGAGGCTCGACCGCCGTCCTCGTCGCTACAGGAGACGGCCGATCTCTTCTGATGGCGGAACGCGTCGCATTGAATTTCCTCCAACGCTTGTCGGGCATCGCCACGCTCACCCGGGAATTCTGCCTGGCCGTCAAGGGCTTTCCGACCCGGATCTTGGATACACGCAAGACCACGCCGGGCTTACGGGCGCTTGAAAAATGGGCGGTTCGGCTGGGCGGCGGCCGCAATCATCGATTTACACTCGGTGACGGACTATTGATCAAAGACAATCACCTGGCTCTCGTACGGGCGGAAGGAGACACCTTGCGGGACGCGTGCCTGCGCGCCAGATCCGCCGGACCCCATGGAAGCAGGATTATCGTGGAGGCGCAAACTCTGGCCGACGTCAAACAAGCACTGGACGGCAAGGCGGATGTGATTCTGCTCGACAATATGTCCGCCTCTCATGTCCGCACGGCCGTCGGGCTGATAAAAGGCAGGGCCTTGATCGAGGTCTCAGGCGGGATCACATTGACCAATGCCGGGGATATGGCCCAAGCCGGGGCCGACTTTCTTTCCGTTGGGGCGCTGACCCATTCAGCGCCCGCCGCAGATCTCAGCATGGATCTGGTTTCAGCTGAACGAAAGCGAAGGCCAGGTCACAGATGATCGCCGGCGCGCTTCCGGCATACGATATCGCAGCGATCCGGTCAGGACTCCGCACCGAAGCGATCGGTCGCACCATTCATTACCTCGCCTCCGTGGACTCCACCAATAACGCAGGCGTTGCCTTGGCCCAAGGCGGAGCCTGCCACGGCACTCTGGTTCTCGCTGATACTCAAAGCGCGGGACGAGGACGACGGGGCCGCCTATGGCACTCCCCGCCCGGCCGACATCTCTACTGTTCGGTCATCCTGCATGTACATCCGGATCAGTCTGGTTATTTGACCATCATTCCCCTGGCTTCCGCCTTAGCCGTGGCCGATGCAATTCTCGATTCAACGGCCATCCAATGCCGGTTGAAATGGCCCAACGATATTCTCATCGGAGAGAAAAAGGTCGCGGGCATTCTTTGCGAAAGCGTCGGAGCCCAACCGGCGCCTATCATCGTGATCGGCATCGGTATCAACGTCAACGGCCGCCCGGAAGATTTTCCAGAAGACCTCCGAAAGACCGCCGCCACGTTGTCAGGGAAGCGAGAGCAACCAATTGATCGGACCGGCCTCGTCTCGGCCTTGATGAATCGTCTGGAAGACCGAATCGCCCTGGTTTCACCACAAACGGCGCAAGACCTCCTGGACGCATATAGAGTCCGATGCTCCACCTTGGGACAGCTTGTCCGAGCCGTGCTCGGCGAAAATCATGCCATTGAAGGAGTCGCGGAGGCAGTCGGCGTGGATGGCAGCTTGCATATCCGACGCAGCTTACCCGCCGGTCGCGGCCCATCAGATGAAATCATCGCCGTACACAGCGCCGATATCGTTCACCTCCGAAAAAGGTGACCGGTGACGTCTTGATAGAGTAGACTGATCGGATATGCTTTTGACGATTGATATCGGAAACAGCAATATCGTCTGGGGTATTTTTGAAGGGCAGACCCTGCTGAGCCATTGGCGCCTTGCCACGGATCAGCGTAGAACCGAGGATGAATATGGGATGCTCTTTCAAAGCCTGCTGGAACGAGCGGGCTACAATGCCGCGCAGGTCACCGGCGCCATCCTATCAAGCGTCGTGCCTGTCCTCACCTCGACCTTTGAGGACATGGTCCAGACCTATTTCTTGTGCTGCCCCGTCATAGTCACGCCCGCGATTGACAGTGGCCTGACGCTTCAGTATGAGAATCCCAAAGAGATCGGCAGCGATCGCATCGTCAATGCCGCAGCCGCCCATGATCGATACCATGCCAATCTCATCATCGTGGACTTCGGTACTGCCACCACATTTTGCGTGGTCACCAGGGCCGGTGAGTATCTCGGCGGCGTTATCGCGCCGGGTCTCGGCATATCGGCCGACGCTCTCTTTACCCGAACCGCCAAATTGCCGAAAGTCGAGATCGTTCGCCCCAAATCGGTGGTGGCCAAGGATACCATCTCGGGCATTCAAAGCGGTCTGCTGTTCGGGTACGTCGGGTTGGTGGAAGGCGTCCTTCGGCGCATTGAACATGAATTGGGGTTCTCCTGCCGCGTGATTGCGACGGGGGGCCTCTCCGAAGTCATCGCCCGGGAAACGGAGTCTATTCATGAGGTGCGGCCGCTGCTGACCCTTGAAGGCCTTGAACTTCTCTACCGCAGAATCGCCGGGACATAAAATGGAGAGCCTCATTCCTGCCTCCGTAGGTGATCCCCATAGGTGAAGTCCTTTTTTTTCATAAGATTTTTTATTGATTCGGTTGACTTTAGATGTCAGGTGGCTATCTCGCCTGATGAATAGGAATCTCCATGACTGACCAAGAATACAACCCCAATACAATCGATGACTTAACGTCGGAATCGGCAGAGACTGCTGAGTCCGCCGGCGATGAGAATACGAACACGTCAGCCGATGATCTGAAGCGACTACTGGAAGCCAAGGATGTGGAATGCAAGACTGCGCACGATAAGTATCTCCGGCTGGCCGCAGAGTTCGACAACTACAAAAGATTGGCTCAACGCGATCAGCGCGAACAGATCAAGTTCGGCAACGAGCATATCCTTAAAGAATTACTTCCGGTCGTGGATAACCTCGAACGAGCCATCAAATCGGCGAAGGACAACGGCGATACAGACGCCCTGACCCAAGGCGTCGAGTTGACTCTCAAGCAATTCGTCGGCGTATTGACTAAATTCGGCGTGACCCCCGTCGACAGCGTTGGTCGTCCGTTCGATCCGGCCACCCAACAGGCGGTGGCTCAAGTGGAATCCGAGAAGGTGCCGGAACACTGTGTAGTGGAGGAGTTCCAAAAAGGTTACTTGCTGCATGATCGAATTTTGAGAGCCGCAATGGTCAGCGTCTCCAAAGGGATATCCACAGACGCCTAGCCCGGAATACGACACATCAGATGATCTCATTGAGACTTTTTATGAAGGAGACAAGCCATGGGTAAAGTTATTGGAATCGATCTGGGCACGACGAATTCCTGCGTTGCCATCATGAGCGGCGGCGATCCGGTCGTCATCGCGAATGCGGAAGGCAGCCGGACCACTCCCTCCGTCGTGGCCATTACCGACAAAGGCGAGCGGCTCGTGGGCCAGATCGCCAAGCGACAGGCCATCACCAATCCCGAAAACACAATTTTCTCGGGCAAGCGGCTCATGGGGCGCAAGTATCGCAGCCGGGAAGTGCAGGACGCCATCAAGCGGCTCCCCTACAAGATCGTGGAAGCCGACAATGGCGACGCGCATGTCGAGCTGCGCGGCAAACGATACAGCCCTCCTGAAATATCGGCCATGATTCTTCAAAAGATGCGGCAGACGGCCGAGGATTATCTCGGCGAAAAGGTCACGGAAGCAGTGGTGACCGTCCCCGCCTATTTTGACGATAGCCAGCGGCAAGCCACCAAGGATGCCGGCCAGATCGCGGGGCTCAATGTGCTGCGCATCATCAACGAACCGACCGCCGCGTCGCTCGCGTACGGACTGGACAAGAAGAAGGACGAACGAATCGCGGTTTACGACCTGGGCGGAGGGACCTTCGATATCTCCGTGCTCGAAATCGGCGACGGCGTCTTCGAGGTCAAATCAACAAACGGCGACACGTACCTGGGCGGCGACGACTTCGACCTTCGGGTCATGGACTGGCTCGTCGATGAGTTCAGGAAGGACCAGGGCATCGATCTACGTAAGGATCGCATGGCGCTGCAGCGTCTCAAGGAAGCGGCGGAGCGAGCCAAGATCGAGCTGTCCTCCTCGCAGGAAACCGAAATCAATCTGCCCTTTATCACCGCGGACGCAAGCGGACCCAAGCACCTCGTCACCAAACTGACCCGGGCCAAGCTCGAGCAGTTGGTGGGCGATCTCGTGCAGCGGACGATCGATCCGTGCAAGAAAGCCTTGAGCGACGCCGGAGTGACGGCCAAGGATATCAATGAGGATGTCATGGTCGGCGGCATGACGAGGATGCCCAAAGTCATTCAGGTGGTGAAGGACTTCTTCGGCAAGGAACCCCATCGCGGCGTCAATCCCGATGAAGTGGTCGCCGTGGGCGCAGCCATTCAAGGCGGCGTCTTGAAGGGAGAGGTCAAAGACGTCCTCCTTTTGGATGTCACCCCGTTGTCCCTGGGAATTGAAACATTGGGTGGAGTATTTACCAAGCTGATCGAGCGCAACACCACCATCCCGACGAAGAAGAGCCAGATCTTCTCGACGGCAGCCGACAACCAAACGGCCGTCACCATTCGGGTCTTCCAAGGCGAGCGCGAGATGGCGAACGACAACAAACTCCTCGGTCAATTCGACCTCGTCGGCATTCCTCCGGCTCCCCGCGGCATGCCCCAGGTTGAGGTGACGTTTGACATCGACGCCAACGGCATCGTGCATGTGTCGGCCAAAGACCTGGCGACACAAAAGGAACAATCGATCAAGATCACGGCCTCCAGCGGGCTCAGCAAGGACGAGGTGGACAAGTTGGTGCGGGATGCGCAGTCCCATACGGAAGACGACAAGAGACGTCGGAAAGTCGCCGAAGCGCGCAATCAGGCCGATTCATTAATCTACAGCACCGAGAAGAACCTGACCGATCATGGCGACAAGATCGGCGAAGACGACAAGACCAAGATCCAGGAGGCGATCGCCGAACTTCGAAGAGCCATGGAAGGCGACGATCCCGATGCCATCGAGCG
>DASSBQ010000216.1:0-3698 GCA_035698625.1 Nitrospiraceae bacterium | reverse complement strand
CCGGGATTGAGCACGTGTTTCATCACGGGACGCCGGGAGTGGTGTACAACCTGGGTGGCGGCAATGAGCGGGAAAATCTCAACGTTGCGGGACTGATCGTTCAAGCGCTCGGGAAGCCGCGCTCCCTGATCCGCTTTGTTCAAGACCGGCTCGGGCATGATCGCCGGTATGCCGTTGATTGCAGCAGAGCGGGCGCCCTGGGTTGGAGGCCGGCCGTGCCTTTCGACGAAGGGTTGCGGCAAACGGTAGCCTGGTATTGCGCGAACGAGCACTGGTGGCGGAAAATCAAGTCCGGCGAGTTCCGCGAGTACTATCGGCAGCAGTATATGAAACGTTTGCAGGAAGGGACGGCGTGCGCGTCGTCATAACCGGCGCCGGCGGACAATTGGGGCGGGAACTCCAGCGCGTGCTGGCCGCTCGGAATCTGGTTCCGCTGGATTTGCCTGCTTTTGACCTGGCGCAGCCCTCATGCGGGCGGGTCATCGTCGAGGCCGCTCCGGATGTCGTCATTCATGCCGGAGCCTATACGGATGTCGACGGCGCGGAACGGGAACCGGCACGGGCCATGACGATCAATGCCGAGGGCACGGCCCGCGTGGCGCAGGCGGCGGACCAAGTCGGGGCTCGGCTGCTCTATATTTCGACGGATTACGTGTTTGACGGTCGAAAGCAGAGTCCCTATGAGGAAACGGATAGCCCGTCGCCTGTGAATCACTACGGCCGCTCCAAGCTCGCGGGCGAGCAGCGGGTGCTGGCGGGATGTAAAAACGCGTTGATCATCCGAACAGCTTGGCTCTATGGCAGCGGGGGAAAAAATTTCGTCAAGACCATTCTAGCATTGGCGGATGAACGGCCCGTCCTTCGGATCGTGAGCGATCAACGAGGTTCTCCGACGCGGGCGGAAGATCTGGCCGGCGCGACGGCAATCCTCGTCGACAGCGAGGTACAAGGAATCCTGCATGTCACCAATGAAGGGGCATGCAGCTGGTATGAATTTGCGTGCGAAATCGTCAGCCTCTCCGGCAAACGGGCGGCGGTCGAACCAATCACGACAGAGCAAGCCGGCCGGCTTGCCGCACGGCCTGCCTATTCCGTGCTATCCGGTGAACGGAGGCGCGAGGCCGGGATCAGCATGCCGCACTGGAAAGAAGCGCTGAAGGGGTACATCGGCTACGCAGCCTCAACGCTCATGGCGGGAACATAACGGCGCCGCCGTCCTGCCTCCTAGTGACGGACGAATCTTCGGGAATCCATCTCATGACGCAAGAATTTCAGGCGGCTCACGGCTCCGTCGTGGCCGCCCGATCTTTTGACGGGTTCTGGAGACTGCAGGGGGCAGGATTGATAGTGATGGCCGGGCTCAGTTTTTTCCCGGCGCTGTATCATTGGCAGGAATACGGATTCTTTACGCTGCTGGCTCTGGCGGTCGGGATGACGGTCATCGGCATGCGACGGTCCCCTTGGGTCCGCACGCCGGTTGATCTGCCGTTGTTCTGTTTTCTCGGCTGGGTCTTGTGTACCGTGCCCTTTGCCACCAACGTCGGGTATAGTTTCACGGAATGGCGGAAGATTGTGGCTCACGTGCTGGTGTTCTATTGGGCACTGCTGGTGTTCCGCGAGCAGGGTCGCGACCCTCTTGCGAGCCGGGTCTTGATCGGCGTGGCGGTGGGCAGCACATTGCTGTCGCTCTATGCCCTGTCCGATTTTTTTGCACGCGGCGGGAATTGGCGCGATCGTTATGTGCGGGCAATCGCTCCAGGGTCCGATTACAATTGGCTCAGCACCTATATGGTGCTCTCCATTCCCGTGCTGATCGGACTGCTCGCGACGGAGCGGCAATGGATCGCACGCCTTGGGACGGGCGGGGCGCTCTTCTTGTCGGTCTTGGGCCACGTAGCTTCCTATGGACGAGCCGGATGGCTCGGGCATGCGGCACAGGCGCTTGCACTGGGATTGCTCTCGAATCGACGCCGGAACGTCTTGCTGGTGATCGCGCTCCTGGCCGCGCTGGCCACCGGTTTCATGCTCTTATCCCAAGCCGGCCTTCATCAGGATACCGTCGATCGCTGGACCTTTTTTTCTCGGCTTTCCGTATGGAAGCTTGGGCTCCAGGACATCAGCGAGCATCCGTTCATGGGAATCGGGTATGGAAACGACACCTTCGTCAAACGCCATCCCGAATATGCCCCGGAAGTTCAAAATCGGCATCGCGAGCAGGATCGCGTGCCGCCGTCCATGCACAGCGCGTTTCTTATGGTGACTCTGGGAAGCGGTATTCCGGCCATGATCTGCTTTGTCTGGATCTTCGTTCGGCTTACTCGTCTTTTGCTGTCCCGGATTCGGCCCGTCATCGGCACGCCGCCGGCTCTCTTGGCGCTGAGCATCGGGATGGCGGTCGTCGGATTCGGTGTTCGGAATCTGTTCGATTATATGTTTATGGGAAGTCTGTCCCATCTGTTTTGGATACTGGTCGCGACCGGCATCGCATTGCGCCATCCGGCTCTCGTGCAGGAGACCCGGTGAAAAAAGAGAACGGGAGCCGTAGATGAAAGCGCTGATCACGGGTATCACGGGACAGGACGGATCATACCTGGCGGAATTTCTTCTGGCCAAGGGATATGACGTGTACGGCATCATCCGACGCTCCAGTTCCTTCAATACCGATCGGATCGACCGGATCTATCAGGATCCGCACACGGCGGATGTCCGGCTGCATCTCGTCTATGGGGATTTGAACGATGCGAGTTCGATGAACAGGATTTTGCGGACTATTCAGCCGGATGAGATTTACAATTTGGGAGCGCAAAGCCATGTGCGGGTCAGTTTCGACATTCCGGAGTATACGGCGGAAATCACCGGGTTGGGGACCGTGCGATTGCTGGAAGCCATTCGAGAATCGGGTTTGATGCCGAAGTTCTATCAAGCTTCTTCCAGTGAAATGTTCGGCAAGGCACAGGAAGTCCCCCAGCGGGAGAGCACGCCGTTTTACCCGCGTAGCCCCTACGGGGCGGCGAAGCTGTATGCGTATTGGATCACGGTGAATTACCGAGAAGCCTATAACTTGTTCGCGTGCAACGGCCTGTTGTTTAATCATGAGTCGCCCCGGCGCGGAGAGACGTTCGTGACCAGGAAGATTACCAAAGCCGCCGCCCGCATCAAGCTCGGGTTACAGCAGGAATTGTTCCTGGGAAACCTGGAAGCGAGGCGCGACTGGGGCTTTGCCGGCGATTATGTGGAAGCCATGTGGCTGATGTTGCAACAGGATCAGCCGGACGATTACGTGATTGCGACCGGCGAGACACATACGGTGCGCGAGTTTCTGGACGTGGCATTCGGCCACCTCGGCTTGGATTGGCGCGGGTATGTGAAGATTGATCCGCATTACTACCGTCCGACCGAAGTGGATCTCTTGATCGGCGATGCGAGCAAGGCCAAACAACGACTGGGCTGGTCGCCGAAGATCGGCTTTCGCGATCTGGCCGTCATGATGGTGGAGGCCGACTTAAAGATGGAGCGCGTGAAGCTCGAAGGAACAAGATCGCGAGGCAATGTATGAAGAAGGATGCCCGCATCTATGTGGCAGGTCATCGGGGCATGGTGGGATCGGCGCTGGTACGGATGCTTCAAGCCAGGGGATACGAGCGGGTTATAGTGCGGCCAAGGAGCGAGTTGGATTTGCGGGACCCCCGACAGGTGGA
>DASSBQ010000215.1:0-6364 GCA_035698625.1 Nitrospiraceae bacterium | reverse complement strand
GGGCGCGCCCTTGATGGAATTGTTGGCGCCCACTGCCGGCGAGCGAATTCTCGATCTGGGCTGCGGTGACGGCGTCCTGACGAAGCGATTGACGGATCACGGGTGTGATGTCTTGGGCGTGGATGCGAGTCCGGCTATGGTCGAAGCGGCGCGGGCGCGCGGTGTCTCCGCCCGCGTCATGGACGGGCATGAATTGTCGTTTCATGAGGAGTTTGATGCCGTCTTCAGCAATGCGGCGCTCCATTGGATGCTCGACCCGGATGAAGTCCTGCGCCGCGTCCGGCGGGCATTGCGACCAGGCGGGCGCTTCGTGGCTGAGTTCGGGGGGCGGGGGAATCTGGCTCAGGTGCTGATCGGGCTTCATCGCGTTCTCAAGGGCCATGGCCACGATTCCGAGCCCGTTCAACCGTGGTATTTCCCTTCCGCCGAGGAGTATCGGGAACGGTTAATTGGGCAAGGGTTCCAGATTCAGTCTCTGGACCTGTTCCCTCGTCCGACTCTCCTGCCGGACGACATCACGGACTGGCTGGGGATGTTTGCACAACCATTTCTGATCCTGGTTCCCAATCACCTGCGGGACCAGGTCATGCATGAGGCGCGTGCATCGCTCAGCTCAGCCTTGCAGAGACCCGACGGCCGTTGGGTTGTGGATTACGTCCGCCTGCGTTGTCATGCGATCAAGCCGCGCACACCGGTGAATTGTCGATAAGCAGCCGGCCCCGTCACATCCCTGCCTTGAAATAGTCCGCGGCGAATTCCGCACAGCGTTCGAGTTGACACAACTTTCCCGGAACAGTAGCTTGGGTCTGTCTCGCTTGCTCAGAGCCAACCAGGAGAACTCGCCTATGCCGGAACAGGATCAGCCCGGTGGACCGACGCCCCAACTATTTTTTCAGACGGCCAATGCCTACCAACGGGCGCAAGCGCTGAAAGCCGCTATTGACCTGGATCTGTTCACCGCCATCGGAGGAGGAAAGGACACCGTGCGCGCATTCGCGCAGCAATGTGGCGCGGCTGAACGGGGCGCGCGGATCCTGGCGGACTACCTGACTATTCAGGGCTTCCTCATCAAGGAGGGAAATCGGTACAAGCTGACACCGGATTCCGCGCTGTTTCTTGATCGGCGGTCTCCGGCCTATATGGGGTCTGTACTAGGCTTTCTGCACGCGCCGAAGTTCATCGACGCGTTCCAAAATCTCACCGAGGCGGTGCGAAAAGGCGGAACCGTGGCCGGCGAGGCGGGCACGGTGGCGCCTGAACATCCTCTGTGGGTCGAATTTGCCAAATCGATGATTCCGATGATGGCCAAGCCGGCGGAAGAGATTGCGCTCTTTGTGCGTCAAACTCAGCCGGGAGTGAAAAAGATCTTGGACATTGCGGCTGGACATGGGCTGTTCGGGATCGAAATCGCCAAACGCTGCCCGGAGGCCGAGATCGTCGCAGTCGATTGGCCGAATGTTCTGACGGTCGCGCAAGATCTCGCGCGCCAGGTCGGCATTCAGGCGCGGTACCGCACGATCGTCGGCGACGCGTTTCAACAGGAGTTCGGAACCGGGTACGATCTGGCGCTGCTCACCAATTTTCTCCATCACTTTTCCACCGTCACGTGCGAGAGCCTGCTCCGCAAAATCCATCGAAGCCTGACCGCCGACGGACGGGTCATCACGCTGGAATTCGTCCCCAACGACGATCGCGTCACGCCCCCTATGGTGGCCGAGTTCGGCCTGATCATGCTTGCCACGACTCCGGAAGGAGATGCCTACACGTTCAAGGAATACGAGCAGATGTTCCGCGCCGCAGGCTTTACTCGAACCGATCTGCATCCGGTTCCTGGTTCGGCCGAGCAGGTGCTGGTGTCCTATAAGTAGCGGGTCGCAATATTTCCACTGATGTTGTTGAGCCGGCGGTCAACACGGACTAATCAGGCCGGCGCGCGCCCGCGGTCGGCGACAGCATCTGAGCCGACAAAGCGTCCTCATGGACCGATGGAGGAATTCCATGCATCGACATATCGTCTGGGCCATAGCGGGAGTGATGGTGTTCTCGTCGGCGGCTGTCGCCGGAGTTCAAACAAAAGAAGTTGACTACAAGCAGGGGGAAACCGTTCTCCAGGGATTTCTTGCGTGGGACGACACTGTAAAAGACAAGCGTCCCGGCGTGCTCATCGTCCACGAATGGTGGGGACACAACGAGCATGCCCGCTATCAGGCCAAGCGCCTCGCGGAAGCGGGCTATGTCGGCTTTGCATTGGACATGTTCGGAAAAGGCAAAGTGACCACGCATCCAAAGGATGCCCAAGCCTTTGTGGGTGAGGCGAAGAAAGATCCGGCTGTGATTCCGGCCAGATTTCGGGCGGCGCTGGAATTCCTGAAGCAGGACCCTCATGTCGCCGCGGACCACATCGCTGCCATCGGGTACTGCTTCGGCGGATCGGTGGTCTTGGACGCAGCCCGCTCCGGGGCGGATCTGGATGCCGTGGTAAGCGTCCACGGTGCGCTTGCGACGAAAAGTCCCGCCGGCAAAGGAGCGGTCGGGAGTCGGATCCTCGTGCTCACCGGCGCGGCCGACCCGTTTGTGCCGGCGGACCAGGTGGCGGCCTTTACACAGGAGATGAAGGCGGCCGGCGCGAAGTTCCAGGTCGTGAGCTACCCCGGTGTCAAACATGGATTCACAAATCCGGAGGCAGGCAAAGCGGGCATGGATGCGCTTGAATACAATGCCGAGGCCGATAAGAAATCCTGGGCGGCGATCCTGGAATTTTTCAAGGAAGTTTTTAGCGCTCGACTTCGCTGACGAACCGCCGAGTGGCCGCAATCAGGCCTTGAGAGTCCTGTTGGATCCGGCTTCCCAGAATGAAGACGACGTCGCGCCCGTAAAGCGATCCCATCTCGGCTATTTGTTCGATTCCGATCCGGCCGGCGGCGGTCGGCGCGGTCGGCCGAAGATGACGCCAAGGCGAGCGGCAGGCGGCGGCGATGGCCGCGCAGTCTGCCTTTGTTATGGCGTAGCCGGTTCCGTGGCCGGGATAAATCGAGATGTCGGCGCCGGCAAGCCGGGGCAGTCGGCCATACAGGGCGACGGGAGCGATGCCGCTTTCCGGATGCACCGTGTAACTTCCGAGGAATGCCGGATGGCTCGCGATGGGCAACGCCGTTGTCTCATCCTCGGCGACTGCCCGCAGGGCATCAAAGCCCGTCAGGCCGGGAACGATCAGCAGGCCGCTCGCGCCGGCCTGCCTGGCAAACTGCGCGCGCCGACGCATTTCATCGAGTGGACTACTTACATGCGGAAAATACAGGCAGGGGCGTCCCCTTTCCATGGCTCCTTTAGTGACGGCGTCGGCGCAGCGCGCGACCCGTTCATCGAACGGACAGAACGGCTGGTCCATGAGGCCCTGATCGTCTTTGATCAGATCCACGCCGCCCAGCGCAAACTGATAGGCGAGCTCGGCAAGCTCATGAGGCGACCGCCCAAGCGGCTTCAGCACCGCGCAAATCAAGCCCCGTTTCGATACGCCGGCTGCGTCTCTCAGGCCCTGCAATCCCAATCGGGGGCCGTGCCACCGGGATAGCAGCGCGTCGGGGAGATCAAACGTTATCAACCGAACGCCGGTTCGGAGGCTGCTCGTACCAAACAAGACATTGAGAAGGCCGGTGCAATCTTGGCCTATCAGGTTGCCTGAGTATGTGATGCTGACTTCATACCGGTCATGTGACAGAGGACCGAACCTCTCGATCCGGCCGACGATCCGTTCGCGAATGGCGGGCGTCAGCACTTCCTCGCTGGCCTCGACGGTTTGATCGATGCAGATCAGGTCGGCTTTGGCGCGCGCTTCCCTCTCTGAACCGCTGACTTGATAGACGGCCACGATTCGAGCTTCCGCCGATGAATCGCTCGGTCCTGTTGTCGGTCCGGACATCATCGAATCGTGTGTTCCCGGGCATCGGACATTGATTCCTACGCCGCGATTTTCTGTACAGCAGGGTACCTGGCGAGCCGACCCAGCCTGAGGTGTAGAGTTCACGTCGAGGCTTGCGCATCGGCGGCAGAGTTCTTCAGACGTGTCAATGGCGTTCAGCCTCACGGGCCGAGCACGAAATGCCGGTGAGGTTCAGTCCCATGCTGAGAGGACTCAGTGTCAGCTTAAAGTACGGAAGCGAAGGAAACACCACCAAGGGATCTTTGTAAACGAGTTTGATCCCGTACCGAATATAGGCGATGTTCCTATGATCCCAAGTCCCGCTTGTCCCCTGAGAGTAGGACAGATCTTCGGATGCTGTCCAGAGAATCCCTGCTTGGGTTTTCGCTTGCCGCGTCAAGCTCTTGATTCCAACTTCATTCCCGAGGTCATTGATCCGATCGAAAGCGAGAAAAGCCGCAGCGTCCGTGAGCTTATCGGAGTCCGCGCCATTCCATTGAAAGGTGGGAGTGAAATTGGCATCGATGGACAGTGCAAACTGATACTCGCACTGGGGGTCCGCCAGTTGTAGGGTGGTGGTGTTGTATACCAATGCTCCGGCGGTCATGCAGGTGGCAGGCCCAAACTCATGGGCAGAGGATGATGTTTTGATTTCCGCCCATAGCCCGGATTGACCGGAGAGTTCGCCGGCTGATGCCTGCGCACCATCAGCATCACAGGCACTCACAAAATTCGTCTCCTCCACGAACTTCCAGAGAAGGGGGCTCCCGCCTGGTCCTGCCCCAAACGTCTTCCCGAACCCACCGGCAGCGGCCACCGGCGCATCGGTAAAATAGCCATAGGGATAGCCGACGTTGGCAAACAGGTAATACTGAACGCACGGTCCCGGAGGGGTCACCAAGTGATTGCACGTCACCGGTGATTCATCGTCCGTGATCCCGTAAGCGAGACTCACCTGATAGGATTGTCCTGCTTCTAATGGCTGCTTGCCCTTGTTAATGAACGTGATCTTGAATTTGGTGCCATCGGCGATCTGATCGACGAAAGCGATCTGCTGGGTTGGCGGGGAGCCCGTGACTTGTACGTAGCTGCCGCCGACACCGAGGTAACCCCAATTGACGATGGCCTCCGGAGGTCCATTCTTCGTCCACCCGACAAACGAGATGCTTTGACCCGTGGCGGAATTAGCGACAAGCCTGTTCTGGTTGTCTTTTACCACATAGTTTCCATTCGCCGCCTTCAGTTTGCCGAGCGCCGCATCATACTGTTCGGACAGACGATAATCCTCCAATGTAAACGTCTCCCACGAGGCGAGGGTTTGGCTGGTGGCCATGACCACATCCTTGGATGCCGCGGTCAAGCGGTTGAAGTGCCGATCGTATGGGACCACTTGCACGCCGTCCGGGTTCATGTGCAGGCCCTCGAGCAAGTTCGTACCCGATGGGCCGGTCACTTCATAGTTGCCCAGGGGCACATTTGGGAACCCATACCGAATCAAACGATAGGCGGTGTTGTTCCTCGTAATCGTTTGCCCGTCCCAAACGGCATAGGGCAGCCCCGAAAAAGCCGAAGCCGTGCCCGTGCCCGCGCTTGAATAGGGAGGAGATCCCTTTTCACTAAAGGTCAGTTGGTACCCCGTAGGGTAGTGATCCTCCGCGGACAAGATCCGCGCCGTTAAGGCGCCTCGGGTGCGATTGAGAAACGAGGCGGAACCGCTGTTCAGTTCTGTGGCGAGGGCCTCGAAGTTGGTCCCGCCCAGAACCCGATCAGTCAGGTAGTCGACACGGGCGAGAATAAGTCCGGCGGTCGATGGAAAGAGAAACGCTGTGCCGGTTGTGCTCGCGGTCTGTGGATTAAAGGCCGCGGTCACAATGGGATAGCCGGTGCTCAATATCAGCGTTTCTTCGACCGCATTTCTGAATGCTTTCAACTGCTGGACGATGTTGCCCACATAGGTACTGAGAGGTAATGGCGGAGCCCTCTAAAGGCGCCGGTAATGCGCGAGCGCACTCCACATAGAGATTCATCCCCTTCGATTGCACGAGGATGTATCTCAAGAAATAGGACTCCATCCATTGATAGTACCGGTAGAGATTGGCTCCTGTTCCTTTGGACTGTTCTTGCACCTGAGTGGCTAGCAACTGAATGAGACCGGCATTAAATGGTCCCGTCGCCGTCATATGGCTGTAGATGGTCGTCAGCCAGTTATCCACGTCGCCTGCCAGCGGATTGGTGGTCGACCCCTTGAGGATCGTCTGACAGGTGTTGTTGATATAGGTCCGATCCGTTGCGGTGATGTCCTTCACCGCCGTGTCGCTGAATTTTGTCAAGAGACAGCTTCCGGTGTAACTGTTGAGGCTGCTCTCAGCAGCGACCAGATCATTTGCGCTGATCGCTTCTTGAATTTTGGTGGTGTCGATGGCGATCTCTTTTTCGAGTTGGCCT
>DASSBQ010000214.1:0-6936 GCA_035698625.1 Nitrospiraceae bacterium | reverse complement strand
AGGGCGTGGAAGGAGTGAAGCTATGTATCGTTCACGAGTGCTGATTGCAGAAGACCACAGCATATTGCGGGAAGCATTTCAGCGATTACTTGGCTCCCAACACGAGGTGGTGGGCGCCGTCTCGAATGGCCGGGACCTGCTCGATATCTGTCCAAAACTCAAGCCTGATGTTGTCTTGATGGATATTGCCATGCCACTTCTCAACGGCTTGGACGCGGGCATGCAATTAAAGAAAACGATGCCTTGTGTGAAACTGGTTTTTTTGACGGTCAACGAAGACCCTGACATGGCCCGTGAGGCCTTGCGCATTGGAGGATCGGGGTATCTGCTTAAAAGCTCGGCGGCTTCGGAACTGTTTCACGCCATTCACGAGGTCCTCTGCGGGCGTTCCTATGTGACTCCCCTCATAACGCAAGGACAGCCACAGTCATGTCTGCGGCTATCCTCCAGAAGATCAACGGGAGAGAAGTTAACGGCACGACAGCGAGAGGTCTTGCAACTCCTGGCGGAGGGATTTTCCATGAAGGAAGTCGCTTCTCTGCTCGGCATCAAGCCAAGAACCATTGCTTTTCATAAATATCGCCTCATGGAGGACTTCCAGCTCAAGAGCAATGCGGATTTGCTTCAGTTTGCCATGAAGCTGGGCCTGATCTTTCCACTACCGCGGTATCACTAGCGGTTCGCGTGGGTCCATGAATGTGTGGACCCAGCGGCGCGGCTCTCTTTCGGTGTACTGCTCGCGTTGTACCTCGCCCGCTTGTCTCTCCTCATAGACAGCCACTGTTTCTCACTGCGTTCACCAAATCTACTGTCATCTACCCGTATCGGATCATTCTCTTCACGGCATACTATTATCCATATCGGCCACTCGAACCTCCATGAGCGAGAGAAGCTGGGGATGCGAGGCATTGATTCCATAAGCGCCCATGTCTATCCCGACCGCCCAGGTATACAACCATCGTCCTATTCTGACCGTGCTCGCGAATATCAGCACGCTTGGTGAGTTGAGCGCGTTTCGAAGAGGCGTAAGGAAGTTTAGTTAGGATATGTTCCGCCGACATCACTACACCCATCATGTCCGACCTGTCAGTTTTGACAGTTCCTATATCCGCGTTACTGTGCTAAAAATCCGGTGCTTAGCTATGCTCGGCCCGATGGCTCGGCAGCAACCTGAATAGGTTCCGCTCGTCGACCGCCTTACTTCGAGTCAGAGCAGTATAACTCTATGATTGTTCATACGGATGTCTCTAGCCATGTTGACATTCTTCTGGGCCATTCTAGTGACAAGCCTTCTGACGACAATCGGAACCGGCTGTAAACAGGAGGCCTCCTCCACTGCGGCGCAATCTATCCCTCAGGTGGGAGTTGTGGACGTGGTGCAAAAGGATGTGCCGATCTATTCCGAAGCTGTCGGAACGACAGACGGCATGGTAAATGCGGTCATCAAGGCTCAGGTCAACGGATATTTGATGAAGCAAAACTATAATGAAGGCGCATTCGTACATAAAGGTCACGTCTTGTTCGAAATAGACCCGAGGAAGTTTCAAGCGGCCTTGGATCAGGCGAAGGGCGAGTGGGCGAAGGCGAAGGCGCAGCTCGTAAAAACAGAACTGGACGTCAAACGCGATAAGCCGCTGGCCGAGGGAGGCGCGATCAGCCAAAAGGAACTGGACGACTCCATTCAGGCAAATATCGCTGCAACAGCTTCAGTGGCATCCGCCAAAGCCGCTGTCGAACAAGCGGAACTCAACCTGGGCTTCTCTAGAATCGTCGCGCCGATCGACGGTGTCGTCGGGATCGCGAAGGCACAAATCGGCGACTTGGTCGGACCTGGAGATGAGCTGGCCTCAATGTCCTCGCTCGATCCGATTCGCGTGTACGTCAGTATCAGCGAGCAGGAATATCTCAAGTATGCCGGGAAGCTACGACAAGCGTACGAGAATCGAGAAGAGCACCAATCCAATCTGGAGCTATTGCTCGCGGACGGCACCGTCTATCCGGAAAAAGGCGAATTTTTTATAGCGGACCGGCAGGTCGATGTGAAGACCGGCACGATTCGCCTCGCTGCTCGGTTTCCTAATCCAGGCAACATTCTTCGTCCGGGACAGTTTGCCCGGCTTCGGGTGGTTACGCACACCAAACAGCACGCGCTGTTGGTTCCTCAGCGCGCGGTGACCGAGTTACAAGGCGGGCATCAAGTCGCCGTCGTGACCGCTGATAATAAGGTGGAGATTCAGTCGGTCAAAGTCGGAGAGCGAGTCGGAAGCCTGTGGATCATTGAGGAGGGCCTCAAGGCCGGGGATCTGGTGGTGGTGGAAGGCCTGCAAAAACTAAAAGCCGGCATGGCGGTGAGTCCGAAGAGAGACACGCCGGAGCCGCCGGTTGAGAAAACATAACGGCCCGCCAGTGATCGTTCGCTCCCTCATCCGGCATTGAAGGTCCGAAAGCGTCATGGCGAACTTCTTCATCAATCGGCCGATCGTTGCGATGGTCATCTCGATCATCATGACGATTCTCGGCATCGTCGCCATGGTCCAGCTCCCGATTGCGCAGTTTCCCAACATCGCGCCGCCCGAAATATTGCTGCAAGCCACCTATGTCGGCGCAGACGCCGTAACCCTTGAGCAGTCGGTCGCCACCCCGATCGAACAGCAGGTGAGCGGTGTCGACAACATGCTTTACATGTACTCGGTGAATGCCAGCAACGGGCAGATGACGCTACGGGTGAATTTCGATATCAACACGAGGCCCAATGACGATCAGATTCTGACCCAGATGCGGTATCTTCAGGCCGAATCGCAGCTGCCGCAGGAAGTGAGAAACTACGGCGTCACGACGAAGAAATCGACGACGAGTCCGCTGGCTCTTTTTTCCCTCTACTCCCCGAACGGGAGCTACGACGACCTCTGGCTGAATAATTACGCCTATATCAACATTAATGATCCCATGACGCGTGTACCGGGCGTCGGTCAGGTGTCGATCTTCGGAGCAGGGCAGTACGCCATGCGATTTTGGGTGCGGCCGGATGTGCTGGCCAAACTCGGGGTCACGGTGCCCGAGATACTCGATGCGATCAAGAAGCAAAACACGGTGAACCCAGCCGGGCAGGTCGGCGCTGAGCCGGTGCCTCCGGGGCAAGAGTTTACCTACACGGTCCGGGCGCAGGGCCGGTTGCTCGGTAAGGAAGAGTTCGAGCGGATCGTCATCCGGGCAAATGCCGACGGCTCGATCGTGCGGCTCAAAGACGTGGCTCGGATCGAACTCGGCTCGCAGATGTATACGAATAAGAGCCGCCTGAACGGAAAACCCGCCGCGATAGTGGCCATCTATCAGATTCCCGGCTCGAACGCCATTGACACAATGGATCGGGCAAAGAAGCTGATGGAAGAAATGAAGGAGCGGTTCCCGGCCGATCTCGACTACGTCGTCTCGCTGGATACGACATTGGCGGTCCGGGAAGGGATCAAGGAGATCGCGCATACCTTGTGGGAAGCGCTGATCCTGGTTATCCTTGTCGTCTTTCTCTTCCTCCAGGGCTGGCGCGCCACTTTGATTCCTTTGCTGGCCGTGCCGGTCTCCCTGGTAGGTACCTTCGTCCTCTTTCCCCTGCTGGGGTTTTCGATCAATACCCTCTCGCTGTTCGGCCTCGTGTTGGCGATCGGTCTCGTCGTGGACGACGCGATTGTCGTCGTCGAGGCCGTCGAGCACCATATCGAGCATGGGATGTCGCCAAGAGACGCCACAATCAGAGCCATGAGTGAGGTTTCCGGCCCGGTGATCGCGATCGCGCTGATCCTGGCCGCGGTGTTCGTGCCGACTGCCTTCATCCCCGGGATTACGGGACGGCTCTACCAGCAATTCGCCATAACGATTGCCTTGTCGGTGGTGATTTCGGCGTTCAACGCCCTTACGTTGAGCCCGGCTCTTGCGAGCCTACTGTTGCGTCCGAAGCAACCAGGGAGAGGTCCACTCGCCTTGTTCTTCGGCTGGTTCAATCGGTGGTTCGACCGCGCAACCGACGGATACGTCACGGTGTGCGGTCATCTCATTCGCAAAGCCGGACGCTCGATGGTGTTCCTGGCCGTGATGGCGATCGCCGCAGGCTTCTTCGGCATGCGGCTTCCCGCCGGCTTTCTGCCGCTCGAAGACCAGGGTTATCTGTATTTGAATGTCCAACTGCCGGTCGCATCCTCTCTCCAACGGACGGACGAGGTCTGCAAGAGAATTGAAGAGATCTTGAGACAAACCCCCGGTGTCGAGTATGCCTCGGTCGTGGTCGGCTTCAGCCTCCTCAGCACTGTGAGCACGACGTATAACGCGTTTTTCTTCGTCACGCTTGCCCCATGGGAAGAACGAACAAAGCCGGAGGAAAAGCTTTTGGCGCTCTTCAAAAACGTCAATCGCCAACTGGCAGAGTTGCCTGAAGCCCAGGCGTTTCTCTTTCCCCCTCCGGCCATCCCCGGCGTCGGCACGTCGGGGGGTGTGTCGTTCGTGCTCGAAGACCGCTCGGGCAAGGATGTCGCGTTTCTCGCCCAAAACACAGAAAAGTTCATCGAAGCAGCCCGCCGGCGTCCTGAAATCAGCTCGGTCCAAACGACATTCATCCCCAGCGTCCCGCAAGTCTTTGCAAAAGTGGACCGCGACAAGGTGCTGAAGCAAGGTGTCAATCTCGGCGATGTCTATCAGACCCTCCAGGCCTTCATGGGGGGGGTCATGGTGAATTACTTCAACCGCTTCGGACGGGTGTGGCAGGTGTACGTCCAGGCGGAAGGCGAATTTCGGACGACCGCCGAGCAGGTCGGACAATTCTACGTCCAGAATGCATCCGGCACCATGGTGCCCCTTTCGACCATCGTTTCCATGGAAAGAACGTCCGGCCCTGAGTTTACCATGCGCTTTAACGAGTACCGGTCCGCGCAACTGTTCGTATCGGCGAAACCGGGATACAGCTCGGGCCAGGCGATGAACGCGCTCGAAGAAGTATTTGCGGAAACGATGCCGCGGGAGATGGGATACGACTACATCGGGATGTCGTTTCAGGAAAAGGTTGCGGCGGAGGGGGTGCCGGCCAGTGTCATTTTTGGATTTTCCCTGCTCTTCGTGTTTCTCATCCTGGCGGCCCAGTATGAGAGTTGGGCATTGCCGTTTAGCGTGTTGCTCTGCACCCCGATCGCCGTATTCGGCGCGTTCGGCGCCTTATGGGCCTTTGGTCTGGAAAACGACATCTTTACCCAGATCGGCCTCGTGATGCTGATCGGCTTGTCCGCCAAAAATGCGATCCTCATCGTGGAATTTGCGAAGATGGAATATGAGAAAGGTCAATCCATCGCGGACGCCGCCCTTGCGGCGGCCCGCCTCCGCCTCCGGCCCATTCTGATGACGTCCTTTGCATTCATCCTCGGGGTCGTCCCGCTTGCCCTGTCGACCGGATCAGGAGCGCATGGCCGAATACTACTCGGGATCGCGGTCATTGGAGGAATGCTGGCGGCGAGTGTTGTCGCGATATTCTTGATTCCGGTCGCCTTTTACGTTGTGACGAATCTGGCGCATCGTCACACTCCTCCGAGGCCCGGAGCACCGACGCCGGCCGGTCCCATGCCGTCCGGCGATGGCGAGGCGCACATGCGGACCGCTCAGACAAAGGAAGTCCCGGCTCATGTACGGACCCAAGAAGCCCATTGAGATGCGTCGCTGGATGTTAATCGCGATCTCAGTCCTTTTACTCGGCGCCTGCAAGATGGGACCAGAGTATATGAGGCCTGAAACTCAATCAGAAGACGCCTGGCGGATGGCTCCCGCCAGCGCCGAATCTCTCGCGAACCTGCCCTGGTGGGAACTGCTTAAAGATGAGGAACTTCAGAAGCTGATCCGGATCTCGCTGGCGGAAAACCAAGATTTGCGCGTCGCCGTCGCAAGCGTTGAGCAGTTCCGGGCTCAACTCCTCATCTCCAAATTCGATCTGGCTCCATCCTTGGGCTATCAGGCAGGCGGTCTGACATTTCACAATACAAATGATCAGGCACTGACCTTTGGAGAAGGTATTTCCATCCCAAACCCAAGCGGCGGGTCGAATGGAGGAACGGATTTTTCATACCTCTCCGGAATGATTGGACTCAAATGGGAGATTGATCTCTGGGGCCGTATCCGCCGATCAATTGAGGCGGCCCAAGCCCAACTTCTATCGCAGGAAGAGAATCAGCGCGCGGTCGTCCTTCGCTTGGTCGGCAGTGTCGCCGAAGCCTATCTCGATCTCCGCGCCCTGGATCTACAGATAGAGGTCACCCAGCGGACGCTGAAGGCTTGGGACGACAGCGTACGCATCTCACGGCTGCGTTTCCAACATGGCGATATTCCCAAACTCGATCTGGATCAGTTCGAGGCGGAACGCGCGGGGACTGCCGCGCATCTGACCGAACTCGAGCAACAGGCCGTTCAACAGGAAAATCACATCAGCCTGCTGCTGGGACGGAGACCGATGGCGATTCCCCGCGGCTTGGCGCTGACCAAGCAATCGCTACCACCGAATGTGCCCCCGGGTTTGCCTTCTGCCCTGCTCCAGCGGCGGCCTGATATTGTGCAGGCCGAACAAGAATTGACCGCTGCGACGGCGCAAATCGGGGTCGCCCAAGCCCAGCGTTTTCCACAATTTGCTCTTACGGGCAGTGCCGGGGGAGCCGGATTCCACCTCAATTCCCTGGCGGCCGGACCCTTTGCGACCTTAGGGGCCAGCGCCACCGTGACCGGACCGTTACTCAACGCCACTGCGCTCGGCTATCAGGTGCAATCCGTCGAGGCGCAGGAGAGACAAGCCGTCGCCCGGTACCAAAAGGCGGTCCTCACGGCTTTCAAGGAGGTGGAAGATTCGCTGATCGCCGTGCAAAAGAGCCGCGAGCGTGCCGAGGCACAGGAACAGCAAGTGCGGTCGCTACAGTCGGC
>DASSBQ010000213.1:0-6737 GCA_035698625.1 Nitrospiraceae bacterium | reverse complement strand
AACATGCTTTATCTATGGATATTCGGGAATAACATCGAAGACGTCATGGGACACGGCAAATTCGTTCTTTTCTACATCGCGTGCGGGATTCTCGCGGCCCTGACTCACGCCATTACGGATCCCGCTTCCGCCATGCCGATGGTCGGGGCCAGCGGGGCCATCTCGGGAATTTTAGGAGCCTACCTCCTGCTGTTTCCCAGGGCGCGAGTCCTGTTGCTATGGCCGCTCATCGGGACGACATACGTGCCAGCCGGCTTTGTGTTGGGGCTTTGGTTCGTCATGCAGGTCTTAAGCGGCGGCGCAAGCCTGGGATCGCAAGGCGGCGGGGTGGCATTCTTTGCGCATGTGGGAGGTTTCCTCGCCGGGATGGCGCTGATTGGCTTCTTCAAGCGTCCGGATGTCCGCTATTTCGCCCCGGCCCGGCATACTCGCTGGCGGTGATTCCGGACGGAACGTTACGATTGCTTCACCGAGTCGGGCGCGAATCGAGCCAGTCGGGAACGAAACGCATCGGCGCGGGCCACCGCGGTCTCCAGCAGCGGAGCGACGAAGGTCACATGGCCCATTTTTCTCCGTGCGCGAACCGTGCGCTTTCCATAGAGATGCGGGACCGCGCCGGGTACGGCGAGGAGTTCGCTGAGATCCGATTCCGCGCACAGTCGCTCCACCTCATCCCCGATGAGATTGATCATGGCGGCGGGGCTCAGCAGGCGGACCTCGCCAAGCGGCAATCCACATACCGCTCGAGCCTGTTGTTCGAATTGTGACACCGTGCAAGCATCAAGCGTGTAATGGCCCGAGTTGTGAGGGCGCGGCGCGACTTCATTGATAAGAAGGTCGCCGTTCTTCATCAGAAACAATTCCAGGCAGAACACGCCGACGCCCCCCAGAGCCGAAACCAGCCGCTCCGCCAGCGCCGTCGCCTCGGCCGCCACCCCGGCAGACACGGCGGCGGGAACAGCCGTTCGGCGAAGAATTCCATCCTCGTGCAGGTTTTCCGCCAGCGGATATACCCGGACTTCGCCGCGGACGCCTCGAACCACCATCAAGGAAAGCTCGCGCTCGAAGTCGAGAAACTTTTCGACGATCCATCGCGAGCCGGGACGCGCCGCCGCGTGCAATGCGGTTTGAACCAGACGGAGATCCTCCTCACCGGCAATTTTCCATTGTCCTTTTCCATCGTAGCCGGCGGTGGCGGTCTTGCAGATACAGGGGTAGCCCAGTTCACCGAGGCGACCCAGTTGCTCCGGCGACGTCATGATGCTGAAGGCTGCGACGGGAAATCCTTGGGCGTGCAAAAAACTCTTCTGTTCGATACGGTCTTGGACGACCCGCAGAATCCTGGCGGCCGGTCGGACGGGCCCATCCTCTTCCAATCGCTCACACAGCCCGATCGGAATATTTTCCCATTCGTACGTCACGACGCCGACCAGATTCGCGAACCGATCGTACGTCTCGTCGTCGTCAAACGCGGAAGCAAAGGAATGGTCGGCCCATCGATGGGCCGGAGCATCCCGGTCCGGATCCCACACGGCCACCCGGTAGCCCATTCTTCGAGCCGTCGCGGCGAACATAGCCCCCAACTGCCCGCCGCCGAGCATGCCTACGACCCGCCCTGGCTCGACCACTGAACCGGTCACAACTTGGAGCTCTTCCGCGCTGGGATGGCAGATGTGAACGGGGGAGAAAGACGGGTGTCGTCCTGTTGATCGAGCACCGTCTGAGTTTGTGCTTCCCGGAATCGCACAAGACGACCGCGAATGTCCTCATGGCTCAGCGCCAAAATTTGCGCGGCGAGCAGCGCGGCATTATCGGCTCCGCCGATGGCCACCGTTGCAACCGGGATACCGCGCGGCATTTGGACGATAGAAAGCAGGGAGTCCAGCCCGCGAAGCTGCTCGGTCGGAATAGGAACGCCGATAATCGGCAAATGGGTCTTTGCCGCCAGCATGCCGGGCAGGTGAGCGGCGCCGCCCGCCCCGGCGATAATGACTTGCAGTCCGCGGTCGGGAGCTTGCTCGGCGTAGGCAAACAGCCGGTCAGGCGTGCGATGGGCGGAGACGACGAGCAACTCGTTCAGGATACCAAGTTCGTCAAGCACAGTGACCGCCTTCTCCAGGATCGGGAAGTCCGATTTGCTGCCCCCCACCACCCCGACCAAAGGCCGGCCCGATCGGCTCGTTCGTGTCATGCTCTTCCCATGTGGACGTTGCGTGGCCGAGAACTTAGCCCCTTCTCCGTCCATGGGTCAAGCGGGGATTCGGCATGGAGAAGACATTCAATTGACCGCCCTGATGGAAATTGACTATGATGGGCTCTCCCCTTTTGCGTAGAGACTCTCCTGGAGGAGCCGGTGCAGCGGTTTGGCAACGGTCTCAGGACGAAAGTTAAATCTCTCGTCGACCGTCCGTCCGGACTGGATGAGATCGCGGTGGACGATCTCGCCACGTCCAGCAAGCTGCGGTCGTGGGAAGCGGTCCAGATTCCCGAGCGTCTGCGCTTTTCTTCGCGTCTCGCCATTAAGCTGGTTCTCCTGTTCATTCTCATCATCGCATTTGTGCCCTGGACGCAGACCATCACCGTGACCGGTCAGCTCTCGGCTTACACACCGTATGAGCGGCCGCAGGACGTCGAAGCACTGATCACCGGCCGGATCAAGAAATGGCACATCCTGGAAGGCGTGCGGGTTAAGCAAGGCGACATCATTCTCGAACTGGATGACTACGATCCCAATTACATGGCGCCCGACCTCCTCGCGTTTCTCGAGCAACGAAAGAAGGCGCTGGAAGACAATCGCAAGGCCGCCCTGTCGCGCGCCGACCAGTTGGACAAGCGCATCAAGGAAATGCAGAACCTCGTGAAAGCCGCAGTTCCGTCCGCAGGCGCCAAGGTGCAGGAAGCTGACAACAAGGTGCGGGAGGCGCTTCAGAAGGTGGAAGCGGCCAAAATCGCGGTCGCCACCGCCGAACTTAACGTGGATCGTCACAAGCAACTTGCCGAGCAAGGCCTGGTTTCACAACGGGAATTGGAAGTCAGTATCCAAGGGGCGATTGCAACCAAAGCGGACCTTGGCGGCGCCCAGGCCAATTTGAAAGCGGCCGAACAGGCGATGAAGGCTTCCGCCTTCGGCCGCGACCAAGTGAGCGCCGAAGTGCTCCAGCGGCTGCTTGACGCGGAAGCCGCACGGGCCGCGGCCTTTGCCGAGGCGGCGCGCGCCGCGGACCAACTCGCCGACGTGTCGCTTCGTCAATCCAATGCCAGCCAACGAAGACTTGCCGGCCGCATTCTCGCCCCGACCGACGGGACAGTCGTGCGGATGTCTCAAGCCGGCGTCGGAGAAACGGTCCGGCCCGGAGAAAAGCTGGTCCGGATCTCCCCGACAAGCGGAGACAAGGCGATCGAAATGGTCGCCGACGGCTTGGATGCCCCGTTGCTGAACGTGGGACGCAAGGTGCGCATTCTTTTCTATGGTATTCCGGCCATCCCGCTGCCTGCCTGGCCCGAAATGATGGCCGGCACGTACGGCGGCGTCATCAAAGTCATCGACCAGGTCGATGACGGCAAAGGGAATTTCCGCTTCTGGGTGGTGCCCGATCCCGAGGAGCGTCCTTGGCCTCCGCAAGAACATGTTCGTCAGGGAACCAAAGCCATGGGTTGGGTGATTCTCAATCGCGTGCCTCTCTGGTATGAGCTCTGGCGACGTTTTAACCTGTTCCCGCCGGATTATCAGGAACGGCCGCCGAGCTTGATCGACACCCTCCTGCCCAAAGCAGGACGAGGGGCCAAGTAATCGTCGGCTTCCACCGGCAACAGGTATCCCGCTGTCTCTATCTGGTCCGAACTCCAGCATTCAGAAAGGATGGTGCTTCATGGGAAGAATGGTGTGTCTTCTGCTATGCCTCGGCGTCCTCATCCTGTTCGGGCCGGGAGGGCCCGCCCACGCCGCCGGGGCCGACGAACCAAGAACGAGGGCGCTCCCTCCCATTCCACTCTCGGTCAATGAAGTCCTGGCCTGGATCGACCGCGCTCATCCGTTGTTGAAGGGTGCAGGAACGGAGAAGGTCGCGGCCCGCGGCAAAATGCTGAAAGCCTTGGGCGCTTTTGAGCCGACCTTGGTCAACGATACGGAAATAGAACGATTTATCCCCAGCGGCGGTCCACAGGACCCGCAGACGGTCGGCTTTAACGATACGCTGATTGAAGCCCGACACCCGTGGGGATTCCGGGGCAGCGCGGGAATCCGCGAAGTCATCAACGGCCCGGCCAGAATTCCGGATCTGAGTTTCAACAATGGGAACAATCAGGTGCTGCTGGGGGCCTTTTTTCCGCTGCTCCGAGGGTTGATGATGAATCCCGAGAATGCCGAGTTGCAGCGTTCTGAACTTGCGGATCCCAGGGCGGAAGTGAAAATCGCGCAGACCCGGCAAGATCTGTTTCTTGCAGCAGCCACGCAATTCTGGGACTGGGTTGCCGCGGTGAAGTATGCCGATGTGCAACGGCGCGCCATGACCGTAGCCGATGACCGGTATAAACAAGTCGAAGGACGCGCCAAGGCGGGCGCAGTCGCGCCCTTGGATGTGGTGGAAGCAGGCCAGGAAGTCCAGCGGCGGCGCGAGGTTTATATCGCCGCCCAGCGGGCCATCGAGCAGGAGCAATATAAGCTCTCGATGTTTCTGTGGGAAAACCATACACCCTCCGTGCCTCCATTGGAGCGCGCTCCGGACTTTCCGCTGCAGTCGACCAGTCCGAATCCGGAAATGGTGTCGGCCGACAAACGCCAAGCGAAAATGGACCGGCCGGAAATACGGGAGATCGACATTGAAGCCAAGATCAATAACATCGATCTGGAATTGGCCAAGAATAACCTGTTGCCGAGCTTGGACGCGGAAGCCGCGCCGGCCCGCGTTCCCGAGAAGTTCGTCCTTGGCCTCGGCTACCGGTTCGGTCTGGAACTCAGGGTCCCGATCCTTCAACGTCGGAGCCGTGGCGAAGTATTGGAAGCACAGGCACAGGCCGATCGTTTGGTCTTGGTACAGAAATTTCGAGAGCAGCAGGTCGCCGTGGATGTCGACAATGCCCTCTCCGCTATCGAAAGGGCGAAAGAACGAGTCGCTGTCGCCGCGGAGTCGCTGAAAATGGCCAAGACTCTGGAAGATGGCGAACGATTCCGGTTCTCCCTCGGCGCCACCAGCGTGCTGTTTGTGAATCTTCGTGAGCGTAATTCAGTGGATTCTGAAATCCACTTGGTCCGGGCCAAGGCGGACTACCAAAAGGCATTGGCCTTCTACCAGTGGGCCAAGGGAACATGGGCCAAAGCCATGCCGTCCGTGGTCCCGGTGAACTACCGAATCGGAGCTAACGTCTCGAAATAGTGGTATTTTTTATTTCGCTCTGATAGGTTTGATGAGTCCGGTCAAACCATTCCCATACCTGTAACCGGGGCCCGCAATCGAGGAACGGAAAGGGGCCGGGCCCGGCCCTCGCTCGGCATGAAATATGGCGCATGATCCGTCGGATAGTCCTCCTTCCAATCTCTTTCAGGCGGGACTGGGCTTTATCGGCCTTCTCTTCCGGCTGGAGCGGCATGTCCTGGGGCTGATCTTTTCCTACTCGGTGGCGATCGGACTGTTCTCGCTCATCGTCCCCCTGACCGTCCAAGAACTGGTCAACACATTCGCGTTTGCCATCCAACCTGTCACGATCGTCACGCTCGCCGCCGTCATGATTCTGGCCCTGTTGCTGGTCGGCGCGTTCCGAGCGTTGCAGTACTTTGCGGTTGAAGTCCTCGAACGCCGGATTTTTGCCCGCGTTGCCATCGCGATGACCCAGCAGCTGCCGCGTCTGCAGTTCCACGGCTTTCAACCCCACCACGCCAATTTGTTCGTCGAAACCGTCTTCATGCAGCGGGCCGTTTCCGTCCTCTTGGTGGATCTCATCAATGTCATCGTCGGCGGGTCCGTCGGGATGGCGATTCTCGTCTTCTACCATCCGTATTTCCTGTTCTATAACGCGTTACTGCTGGCCGGATTCAATGTTGTGTTCTTTCTCTTGAACCAGGGAGGGTTGAGGGCGGACTTCAACATGTCCCGTGCCAAGTACGATACCCTCCACTGGTTGCAAGACATCTCGCATAACCTGCTGCACTTCAAATCGACGGACAGCCAGTCGTTGTTGATCGCAAAGACCGACCAGCTTCTCGATACGTATATGGAGACCCGTCGATCGAGATTCGCCGTGCTGGTCCGCCAATATATCGGATCCCTCGGATGGCAGGCGCTCGCACACGGCGGGCTGATCGCCACGGCCGGATGGCTGCTCGCCGTCGGGCAGTTGACGCTCGGTCAATTTGTCGCGGCCGAGGTGGTCGTGAGCGGCATTCTCATCAACTTCGACGGCGTCGTCAAACGCATGGGGCACATCTACTATTTCATGACGGCGTTGAACGAGCTGAACTTCTTTTTCTCCCTGCCGAAGGATCAAGGCGCGGCGACGTTGTCCGTGCCCCTTCCCGACCCGACCGTCCATGGCATCAGGGTCACATGCAAGGATCTGACATTCGCGCCGACCGGCGTCTCCCCGGTCTTCGAAAATTTCAATCTCGAGGTGACTCCGGGTGAGAAAATCGCCATTTACGCCGGCACCACGACGGCGAAAACCTCCCTCGCGCGGGTGCTCGGAGGCCTCGAATCGCCGACTGCCGGAGTCATCCGGTACAACGGCGTCGACCTGCGGCACCT